>NZ_RZSN01000137.1:0-16135 GCF_003997315.1 Mesorhizobium sp. M1A.F.Ca.IN.020.04.1.1 | reverse complement strand
CCGGAGTGCGGGTGATCGACATCTTCACGCCGCTCTGCTTCGGCCAGCGGCTCGGCATTTTCGCCGGCTCCGGCGTCGGCAAGTCGACGCTGCTTGCCATGCTCGCAGGTGCCGAGGCCTTCGACACGGTGGTCGTGGCGCTGATCGGCGAGCGCGGCCGCGAGGTACGCGAATTCCTCGAGGACACCATCGGCGCCGACAGCATGGCCAAGACCGTCGCGGTCGTCGCCACCAGCGACGAGAGCGCCATGATGCGCCGGCGCGCGCCCGACACAGCCATGCGCGTGGCCGAGCATTTCCGCGACCAGGGCCATCGCGTGCTCCTGGTGCTGGATTCGATCACCCGCTTTGCCCATGCGCTGCGCGAGGTGGCGACGGGCACCGGCGAGCCGCCGGTCGCGCGCGGCTACCCGGCATCGGTCTTCACCGATCTGCCGAAGCTGCTCGAGCGCGCCGGACCAGGCGCCGAGGGCAAAGGCTCGATCACCGCCATCATCTCGGTGCTGGTGGACGGCGACGACCACAACGATCCGGTGGCCGATTCGGTGCGCGGCATCCTCGATGGCCACGTCGTGCTCGACCGCGCGATCGCCGAGCAGGGACGCTACCCGCCGGTCAATCCGCTGTCGTCGATCTCACGTCTCGCCGACAAGGCCTGGAGCGCCGAGCAGCGCATGCTGGTGACAAGGCTGAAAGCGATGATCGCGCGCTTCGAGGACACGCGCGACATCCGTCTGCTCGGCGCCTATCAGGGGGGCGCCGACGCCGAGCTCGACATCGCCGTGCGCCAGGTGCCGCTGATCTACGAGGCGCTCACGCAGTCGCCGAGGGACCGCGCATCGGCCGATCCGTTCACCGATCTCGCCCGCCATCTCAAGGGGAAGCAGAATGGCGATCAAGGAGATTGACCTGCAACAGACCGAGCGCATGCTGCGTGAGATGATTGCCGAGGCCAAGGCCGCCGAGGAGGCCGACGCCAGCCGCGACTCGCTCATCAACGGCCTGTTCCCGAAAAAGGTGGAGTGGCCGCAGCCGCCGCCGGCCCAGTTCCCCCGCCTGGCCAACAGGAAAGCGGACCGGCGCAGCGATTTCGTCGTCGCAGCGCTCGGCATCACGCTCGGCCTGATCTGCGCGCTGTTTCCCTGGTATATCTTTTTCAACCAGGAGCAGTTCGGCGTCCAGACCATCAAGTTCGGCGGCAGCGGCAGCAATTCCGGACGCGAGGGCGGCGGCGTCGCGGCCGAACGCAGCGGACCGCTGACGGCCAAGGACGTTCCCAACGCCGATATCGACCTCCTTGCCACTGGAACGGTGCAGGACGAACCCCCGCCGGCGCCTGGCGACCAGCCGTTCCCTGCGGCCGCGGCGGAATTCAGGATGGTGCATGTCGCCAATGGCCGCGCAATGATCGAGGACGACACCGGCCTGTGGATCGTCCAGCGCGGCTCCGTCCTGCCGGACTCCAGCCGCGTCGCCGCGATCGAGCAGCGCGGTGGCAAGTGGGTGATCGTCACCGATGCCAACAAGGTGATCCAGCTTTCCAGGTAATGGCCTCGTAACGGGCCGCGGGCTCGCTCCGCGCAAGGTCCGCGCAAGACTGGCGGCCTAGTCTTGTGCGTACTCGCCCGGAGAGTCCCATGGAACCCGTCAACCTCTTTGACCTCGCCACCCGGCAGTCGCAATGGCTAGCCGTGCGCCAGTCGGCGATCGCATCCAACATCGCCAATGCCAACACGCCGGGCTACACGGCAAACGACGTCGAACCGTTCGAAAAGGTCCTCGACCGGACTGCGGTGACGCTGGCGGCCACCCAGACCGGCCATTTGGGCCCCGAGGGGACCAATGCCGGCTTCAATCTCAAGCCGGAGGATGTCACGGGCTCGATAATGCCGTCGAAGAACACGGTGGTGCTCGAGGACGAGTTGATGAAGGCCGGCGAAGTTCGCCGCTCCTTCGAGCTCAACACGGCGATCGTCAAAGCCTTCCACTCGATGATGACGATGGTGGTGAAGAGCTGACCATGGACGCCCTGACCGCAGCCCTTAAAGTCGCGGCATCCGGCCTTGGCGCCCAGTCGGAGCGTCTGCGTGTGGTGTCGGAGAACCTCGCCAATGCGCAATCGACGGGCAACACGCCTGGCGCCGATCCCTATCGCCGCAAGACGATCAGCTTCCAGTCCGAGCTCGACCGGACGAGCGGTGGTTCGCTGGTCGAGGTGAGCTCGATCGCGCGCGACCCGTCGGACTTCCCGATCGAGTTCCAGCCCGGCAACGAGGCCGCCGACGCAAAAGGGTACGTGAAGATGCCCAACGTCAACGTGCTGGTCGAAATGGCCGACATGAGCGAGGCCAACCGCTCCTATGAGGCCAACCTGCAGGTCATCAAGCAGGCTCGCGATCTGATTTCCATGACCATCGACCTGATGAGGAACCAGTAATGATCGGCGGTATCGGGGCACTACAGTTCAAACCGGCAATCGACGGCACGGAGGCCGCCTCGCCGGGCCTGCTTCAGGGCGGTGTCGGCACCAAAGCAGGCGAAGGCGTCGGCAGCAGCTTTGCGGAGGCTCTCAGCCAGGCTGCGAACAAGACCGTCAACACGCTGCAGAACGCCGAGCAGATGTCGATCCAGGCGCTCAAAGGCGACGCCGACACCCGCCAAGTGGCCGATGCGGTGCTGAGCGCCCAGCAGGCCCTGCAGACGACGATCGCCATCCGCGACAAGGTCGTCTCGGCCTATCTCGAAATCAGCCGCATGAGTATCTAGGACCGCGTCATGAAAGCCCTTGCCATCGCCGCGACCGGCATGAACGCCCAGCAAACCAATCTGGAAGTCATCGCCAACAACATCGCCAACATCAACACCACCGGCTACAAGCGGGCGCGCGCCGAATTCTCCGACCTGCTCTACCAGGTCGATCGCACCCAAGGGGTGCCCAACCGCTCCAACACCTCGCTTGTGCCCGAGGGCGTTTCGATCGGCCTCGGCGTCAAGACGACGGCCGTGCGCAACGTCCATACACAGGGCGAGCTGACCAGCACGGGCAACAGCTTCGACCTGGCGCTGACCGGCCGCGGCTGGTTCCAGATCGAGGGCGCCGACGGCAGCACGCTCTACTCCCGCGCCGGTGCCTTCAACACCAATGCCACCGGGCAGTTGGTCACCGCCGACGGCGCCACCGTCATTCCGGCGATCACCGTGCCGACCGACGCGGTCGAGGTCATCGTCAACAAGACCGGCCAGGTCTTTGCCCGTATCGACGGCCAGACCGACCTTCAGCTTCTCGGCCAGCTTCAGATCGCCAATTTCGCCAATGAGGCGGGCCTGGCGCCGCTCGGCGACAATCTGTTCCAGGAGACGGCTGCCTCCGGCCCGGCCAATGTCGGCGTTCCAGGCGATCCGGGCTTCGCCACCATCGAGCAGGGCTATCTGGAGTCCTCCAACGTCGATCCGGTCAAGGAAATCACCGAGCTGATCTCGGCGCAGCGCGCCTATGAAATGAGCTCGAAGGTCATCCAGGCCGCTGACGACATGGCCTCGGTGGTCTCAAAGAACATCAGGTAACCGACGATGGCCATGCCGGCTTCCTGCCCTGCTTTTCGTCGCGCCGTGCTTGCCCTTGCGCTGGTGGTCGTCGGCGTGCCGGCGCTTGCGCAAGAGACGGGCCCATCTCCCTTGCGATCCGGGGAGTCGGCCAACCAGCTCGCCGCCAATCAAGCGGTCGGCGAAGCCGTGCTGATCCCCAACCGGGTCATCTATCCCGGCGAGACGATCGAGCTTGCGGCGCTGAAGCAGGTGACGCTTGTCCCGGGCAAGCACAAGCCGGACGGAATGGCGACGCGCTCCGAGGAACTTCAGGGCAAGGTCGCCAAGCGCACCCTCGTGCCCGGCCGCTACATTCCGGCGGCCGCGATCCGCGATGCCTGGCTGGTCGAGCAGGGTGCCTCGGTGCAGGTCTATTTCACCGCCGGAGCACTGACCATCTCGGCCGCCGGCGTCACGCTGCAGCCGGGCGCCGCCGGCGACCTCATCAAAATTCGCAATGTCGACAGCGGCAAGATCATTTCCGGCACAGTAATGGCCGACGGCACGATTCGGGTCGGCGCATCGTGAGGCGCGTCTTTGCCCTTCTGCTGAGCGCCGCGATCGGTCTTCAGCCCGCATTGGCCGATGGGCTCACGTCCAAGGCCAAGCGCGAACTTGCGCAGAAAAATGGCGGCGTTTACGACGATCCGGAATACGATCCGGCCACCACCACCCGCATGTTCCGCGTCTCGACGGGACCGAGCACGCTGCCGCCCGGCCAGGTCGCCGCGCGCATCAAGGACATTGCCCAGCTGCAGAGCGCGCGCGACAACCAGCTCGTCGGCTACGGCCTGGTCATCGGCCTGGCGGGAACCGGCGACAGCCTGCGCAACTCGCCGTTCACCGAACAGTCGATCCGCGCCATGCTGGAGAACCTCGGCATCGCCACCGAAGGTGGCAGCGCGCGCGCCAAGAACGTCGCCGCCGTCATCGTCACCGCCAACATGCCGCCCTTCGTCCAGTCGGGCGCGCGCATCGACATCGACGTCTCCTCGATGGGAGATGCCACCTCGCTTGCTGGCGGCACGCTGGTGATGACGCCGCTCAAGGCCGCGGACGGCGAGATCTACGCCGTCGGCCAGGGCTCGGTGATCGTGGGCGGTTTCACCGCCCAGGGCCAGGCCGAGCAGCTGACGCAAGGCGTGCCCACCGCCGGCCGCGTGCCGAACGGCGCCGTCGTCGAGCGCTCGGTGCCCGCCGAGTTCGACGACCAGGGCGTGCTGACGCTGCAATTGCGCAATCCCGATTTCTCGACCGCCATCCGCATCGCAGACGCCATCAACGACTACACCTCGCAGCGCTTCGGCATGCGCGTTGCGGCCGAGCGCGATGCCCGCACCGTGCAGATCAGACGGCCGAAGAACGTATCGGCCGCGCGCTTTTATGCCGAGATCGAAAACCTGGTCGTCGAGTCGGATGCGCCTGCCCGCGTCGTCATCGACGAGCGCACCGGCACCATCGTCATCGGCAACAACGTCAAGATCTCGCGCGTCGCCATCAGCCACGGCACTCTCACCGTGCGCATCACCGAGGCGCCGAAAGTGGTTCAGCCGGAGCCCTTCTCCAAGGGCGAGACGGCGGTCGAGCCCTTCACCGCCATCGAGGCCTCGCGACCCGACGCCCGCGTCGCCGTGCTCGACGGCCCCGACCTTGAAACGCTCGTTTCCGGTCTCAACCGTCTCGGCGTGAAGCCCGACGGCATCATCGCCATCCTGCAAGGCATCAAGTCGGCCGGCGCCCTGCAGGCCGACCTGGTTCTCCAATAGGCATGCCGATGATGGAGCTCTTCTCCTCAAACCCGCATCGTCGCCCGAGACTTCATACGACCATGAAGCTACTAGCCGCTGTCGCGATCGCTGCGTTGATGGGCGGCACTCCTGGTCGCGCGGAAGAAGTCCGCCAGGTGCTGCCCGGCGGACAGGCCCCGGCCCAGCCGGCTGATCTCGCGCGCGGGAAGGCGCCGGACGAGAGCGAGATCCAGCGCTTCTGCTCCAACATCGCCGATGCGGCTCGCGACCGCCGCTACGCGTTGCAGGCCGAGGAGCTGAAGCAGCTCCAGGCAGGCATCGACGAGCGCATGAAGGCGCTGGAGACAAAACGCGCCGAGTACGAGCAGTGGCTGAAGCGGCGCGAGGTATTCCTGGCGCGCGCCGAAGAGAGCGTCGTCAAGATCTATGCCGGCATGAAGCCAGACGCCGCGGCCGAGCGCCTGGCAATGGTCAACGCCGAGCTCGCTGCGGCCATCCTGATGAAGCTCGATGCGCGCAAGGCCGGCGTCATCCTCAACGAAATGGACCAGAAGGCGGCGGCGACGCTCACCGGCATCATGGCCAGCGCGGCGCGAAGGGTTGATCCGTCATGAAGTTGAAATTGCTCGTCCTTGTCGCGGTCGCGGCACTGTCCGGCTGCGGCACCGATCTCAAGGAAGTCGGCCGGGAGCCTGCGCTCTCACCGGTCGGCTCCGGCATCGGCAATGGCGGCGCTGCCCCCTACTCCTATCCGGAGCCGCCGGCAAGACCCGTCAAGAAATTCTCGCTTTGGGATGATCGCCAGAGCAGGCTTTTCACCGATCCGCGGGCGCTGCGCGAGGGCGATATCCTGACCGTCAACATCAAGCTCAACGACAAGGCCAATTTCAAGAACAAGAACGACCGCAGCCGCACCGCCGCGCGCAAGCTCGGCTACGACGTGACGCTCGGTTGGGACGGCAAGAGCACCAGCGGCAAGGGCGATGCCGGCTTGAGCTCCAGCACCGAGACCAACGCCGACGGCGAGATCAATCGCTCGGAGAATCTCGAGCTCAATGTCGCCGCCGTCGTCACCGAAGTGCTGCCCAACGGCAATCTGATGATCAGGGGCTCGCAGGAAGTGCGCGTCAATTACGAGCTTCGGGTCCTCACCATCGCCGGCATGGTCCGTCCCTCCGATATCGGCGCCGAAAACACCATTCCCTACGAGCGCATCGCCGAGGCACGCATCTCCTATGGCGGACGCGGCCGCGTGAGCGAGGTCCAGCAGCCGGCCTACGGTCAGCAGATCCTCGACCAGGTTCTTCCTTTCTAGGCCGGGAGCGCGCTGTCGTGTCAAATGTCGAGCAGGCTCAGCCCAAGAAGGGACCTTCCCTTGTGGTCCAGCTCGCCATGCTCTTGGCCATGACGGGGGCGGCCGTCGGCATGGGCTGGTTCTCGGGCGGCTATCTCAAGCAGGGAGAAGCCCCGGCGCCGGTTCCTGCCGCACCCGAGAACGCCGGCAACCCGGAGAAGTCGGCCGAAGTGGGCACACAGATCGCCGGACCGACGGTGGTCCAACTGGCGCCGATCACCACCAATCTCGCCGCCCCCAGCGAAGTCTGGATAAGGCTGGAGGCATCGGTGCTCTACGACGCGCCGCAGCCGCAGGACATGACCGAGCAGATCCATCAGGACCTGCTGGCGTTCGTGCGCACGCTGAAGATGCATCAGATCGAAGGCGCCAGCGGCTACCAGCATCTCAAGGCCGATCTCGACGAGCGTGCGGCGCTGCGCAGCGGCGGCCACGTCAAACAGGTTCTCATCAGGACGATGCTGCTCGAATGAGAAAGTTCCTCATCGCCACGGCGCTCATCGTCGCCACCACCTCTGTCGCCGCGGCCCAGCAGCTCGATCTCGGCGGCATAGGCAAGGCCGACGGCACCACGGTCGGCTATCTCATCCAGATGTTCGGGCTGCTCACCGTGCTTTCGGTGGCGCCGGGCCTGCTGATCATGGTGACGAGCTTCACCCGCTTCGTCATCGCCTTCTCGATCCTGCGCGCCGGCATCGGCCTGCAGTCGACGCCGGCTAACCTGATCCTGATCTCGCTGTCGCTGTTCATGACCTTCTATGTCATGGCGCCGACCTTCGACCAAGCCTGGAACACCGGCGTCAAGCCGCTGATGGACAACCAGATCACCCAGGCCGAGGCCTTCGAGAAGATCTCGGATCCGTTCCGCAGCTTCATGCTGCACAATGTGCGCGACAAGGATTTCGATCTTTTTGCCGATCTCGCCCGCGAGCGCGGCCAGACCGTCTCGCGTGACACCGTGGACCTGCGCATTCTGGTGCCCGCCTTCATGATCTCGGAAATCAGGCGCGGCTTCGAGATCGGTTTTCTGATCGTGCTGCCGTTCCTGGTGATCGATCTCATCGTCGCCACCGTGACCATGGCGATGGGCATGATGATGCTGCCGCCGACGGTGGTTTCCCTGCCGTTCAAGATCCTGTTTTCGTGCTGATCGACGGCTGGAACCTTCTGGTCGGCAGCCTGGTGCGATCCTTTACCTGATCGCCCCGCCGGGCTCCAGGACGACACTTAAGGCTTCGCCTGCTAAGGCCCGCGCGAATTATTTTGGATTAACCGTCCAGTTTAGCCGTTTGGTAGGAAGTTGCCCGCATAGTCCGCTCCAGATGGCGGGTGATCGGGTCTCAGCGATCATGGGCATGATGCCGCACCGTCATACCGGACAAGCCGGTATGTCAAAAAAATCCGTGTAAAAACCAAGGTACGAGTATCATGTCCAGTATCATGACCAATTCCGCTGCGCTGACCGCGCTGCAGAGCTTGAACAACACCAACAAGCAGCTCGAGACCACCCAGTCCCGCATTTCCACCGGCTACCGTGTCGCCACCGCCAGCGACAACGCCGCTTACTGGTCAATCGCCACCTCGATGAAGTCCGACAACAAGGCGCTCTCGGCCGTTCAGGACTCGCTCGGCCTCGGCGCAGGCAAGGTCGATACCGCCTACACCGCCATCAACGACGTCAAGGATCAGGTCGACCTGATCAAGACCAAGCTGGTTACCGCCCGCGGCGCCAGCCAGGAAGACCAGCAGAAGATCGCGACCGAAATCAAGGCCATCCAGGATCAGATCAAGTCGTCGGTCACCAACGCCAACTTCGCCGGCTCGAACCTGCTGCAGAACGACGGCACGGCTGCTTCCGATCTGAACATCGTTGCTTCGTACAACCGCACCGGCTCGACCGTCACCATCGACACCATCAAGGTGGCCTCTGCCGACACGCAGGTCCTCGACACGGCGGGCACCGGCGGCATCGTTGGCGGTCTGCTTGCGACGACCTTCTTCGACCCGAGCTCCGCCGCCGTCGCCGACACCGCCATCGACACCGCGCTCGGCAGCGTTGAAACGGCGCTCGGCAAGCTGTCCACCGGCGCCGCCTCGCTCGGCGCCGCAAAGTCGCGCATCGATACCCAGCAGAGCTTCCTGTCGAACCTGTCGGACTCGATCGACAAGGGCGTCGGCGCTCTGGTCGACGCCGACATGAACAAGGAATCGACCCGCCTGCAGGCCCTCCAGGTGCAGCAGCAGCTCGGCATCCAGGCGCTGTCGATCGCCAACGGCAATTCGCAGCAGATCCTGTCGCTCTTCCGCGGCTGATCGCCCGGCGAACTTCAGGCATCTTTGTCGGGCCGCGCCACCAGCGCGGCCCGATTTTCATTTTTGATGCTGCTGCCCCTCCGAGGCGCGCCTCTTCCCTCGGGAAATATTACCGCACCGCGGTTTCAAGGCTGGCTTTTAACGCGCCGTTAACTGTGACGCGCTAGCTATGGTTAACCAATCGCTATGACGGGCCGACCGACGGTCGACAGGCATGACCGCCCCCGCCAGAGAGTTGACCGGCATGCGCGAGGCATGCCTGCTTTGAGAAGGGGTGTATCTTGGCAAGCATCATGACCAACGCCGCCGCGCTCACCGCGCTGCAGAGCCTCAACGCCACCAACAAGGCGCTTGAGACGACGCAGGGCCGCATCTCGACCGGCTACCGTGTCGCCACCGCTTCCGACAACGCCGCCTACTGGTCGATCGCCACCTCGATGCGGTCCGACAACAAGGCGCTCTCGGCCGTCCAGGACGCGCTCGGCCTCGGCGCCGGCAAGGTCGACACAGCTTACACCGCCATCACCGACATCAAGGACCAGGTCGACGCGATCAAGGCCAAGCTGGTCACCGCGCGCGGCGCCAGTCAGGACAACCAGCAGAAGATCGCGACCGAAATCAAGGCCATCCAGGACCAGATCAGGTCGTCGGTCACCAATGCCAGCTATGCCGGTTCGAACCTGCTGCAGAATGACGGAACGGCCGCCTCGGACCTGCATGTCGTGGCTTCGTACAACCGCACCGGCACGACCGTCTCCATCGACACCATCGACGTGGCAGCGACCGACACGCAGGTTCTTGACACCGCCGGCACGGGCGGCATCGTCGGCGGGCTGCTTGCGACGACCTTCTTCGATCCGAGTGCCGCGGCCGTTTCCGACACCGCCGTCGACACCGCGCTCGACAGCGTTGAAACCGCGCTTGCCAAGCTCTCCACCGGCGCTGCCTACCTTGGCGCCGCCAAGTCGCGCATCGACACCCAGCAGAGCTTCCTGTCGAACCTGTCCGATTCGATCGACAAGGGCGTCGGTGCCCTCGTCGATGCCGACATGAACAAGGAATCGACCCGCCTGCAGGCGCTCCAGGTGCAACAGCAGCTCGGCATCCAGGCGCTGTCGATCGCCAACGGCAACTCGCAGTCGATCCTGGCCTTGTTCAAGAGCTGATATTTCCGCTGAGGCAACCCCTCCATCGCAAGGCCGCGTCCTGAGCGCGGCCTTTTTCTTGCGCGTCGGACTGCTGCCTCCGGGCCGTTCGGGCCTCGCATAGCCCCTGGCCGCACGCACTATCATCCTCGCACAAGCTTCGCGGTCTAGTCTTCCGGCGGAAAGTCATGCTGGGAGCGGTTGAATCGTGCCGGAACAGATCCAGAGCCTCATCGCGAACCTCCGCGGCTTCGGCGTCAGGCGTCTCGCTCTCATGGGCGGCATCGCCGCGCTGGTCATGGCCGTCATCGGCGTCGGCTCGGTCTATCTCAACCGCCCGGCCTACGAGACGCTCTATGTCGGGCTCGACCGCAGCGACGTGAACCAGATCGGCCTGGTGCTGGGCGAGGCCGGCATCGGCTTCGATGTCGGCGCCGACGGAACATCGGTGCTGGTGCCGGCCGGCACCACCGCGCAGGCGCGCATGCTGCTGGCCGAAAAGGGCCTGCCGACCAGCGCCAACGCCGGCTACGAGCTGTTCGACAATGTCGGCTCGCTCGGCCTCACCTCGTTCATGCAGCAGATCACCCGCGTGCGTGCGCTGGAAGGCGAGATCGCGCGCACCATCCAGTCGATCGCCGGCGTCAAGGCGGCGCGCGTACACATCGTCATGTCCGAGCGCGCCAATTTCCGCCGCGACGAGCAGCAGCCCTCGGCCTCGGTGGTCATTCGTTATGCCGGCGTCGATGCCGAAAAGAGCGCCCAGTCGATCCGCCACCTCGTCGCCGCAGCGGTTCCCGGCCTGTCGGCCGACAAGGTGACCGTGCTCGATTCCAACGGCAATCTGCTCGCCGCCGGCGACGACACTTCCAACACAAGTGCTGCCCGCACGCTCGGCGTCGAGCAGACGGTCGAGGCGCAGATCGGTGACAACATCCGCCGCGCGCTGACGCCCTATCTCGGCCCCGACAATTTTCGCGCCAGCGTCAAGGCCGACGTCAATACCGACACCCGTCAGACCGAAGAAACGATCTTCGATCCCGAATCCCGCGTCGAGCGTTCGGTGCAGTCGGTGCGCACCAACGAGGCCAGCAACCAGAAGCAGGCCTCGAACCCGACCAGCGTCGAGCAGAACCTGCCCGAGACGCAGACGACCACGACTGAAGGGCCGCAGTCCTCCTCGCAGAATGACCGCAAGGAGGAGATCACCAACTACGAGATCAACTCCAAGAAGATCGCCACCGTTTCCAATGGCTACTCGGTGACCAAGATGTCGATCGCCGTCGTCGTCAACCAGGATCGGCTGAAGACCATCCTCGGCAAGGACGCCACCCCCGAGCAGCTTGCCAAGCGCGTCGCCGATATCCAGAAGATGGTGGCCTCCGCCACTGGCTTTGAGGAGAAGCGCGGCGACGTCATCGATGTCTCGGCGGTCGAGTTCATCGACGGGCTGGACGGTGAGCCGATCGACCAGCCGGGCATCCTCGCCTCGATCGGCACATACACCGGCACGCTGATCAATGCCGGCGCCTTTATCGTCGTCGTGTTCCTGGTCGCCTTCTTCGGCCTGCGGCCGATGGCGGCCGCGCTGACGGCGTCGGCCAAGCCCGCGGCCCTCGCCGGCCCGAGCTTCGACGATGTCCAGCGCTCGCTGCCGACGCCCGACGCGCCGGTGGCCGCAATCGCGGCCGACACGGCCGTCGGCGCGCTGCCGGGCGCCCGGCCGGGCGCCACTCCGCTCGACGACCTGCGCCAGAAGATCAGGCCTGCGCCGCAGGAACGGCTAGCACGCATGGTCGACCTCAACGAGGAACGCACCGCCCAGATCCTGCGCAAATGGGCCGCCGCCCCGGAAGCCGCGGGTTAAGCCATGGCTTCGGCGGCCCTTTTCGATCTCCTGCCCGATTTCGGTTCGCGCGCCCCGCGCGCCGGCCAGGCACCGTCAGCGCCTGACATCGAGCGCAAGCCAGACATATCGCCACCGCAGGCCGACATCGGCGCGCTGATCGCCGAGGCGGTGGCCGATGCGGAAGCAGCACTCGGGGCGCGGCTCGCGGCCGCCCACGAGGCGGCCCTCGAGGCCGAACGCCAGGCCAATGACGATGCGGCAAAGGCGTTCCTCAAAAGCTTCGGCGGCGATCTGGGGGCGGCGGTCGCGACACGGATCGATGCCATGGAAGCGCGCGTGGCCGAGCTCACCGCCGCCACCGTCGCCCGCATCATCGGCGGCGTGGTCAGCGATGATCTGCAGGAGCGCTCGATCGAAGCTCTTGCCCGTACCGTAAGCGCCGCGATTGCCGACAGTGAGGCGGTGCGTATCGGCGTGCGCGGGCCACTGTCGCTGTTCGAGCCGCTGAAGGCGTCGCTTGGAGATCGCGCGGCCAATCTCGATTTCACCGAGGCCGCCGGCTTCGACCTGACCGTGACCATCGATGAAACCGTCTTCGAGACGCGCATCGCCGAATGGTCGGCTTCCCTGTCGGAGGTCCTATCATGAGCGCCATCGACCACGGCGAGGCCAGGCACGAGATCATCATCGTCAAGCGGAACCACGACGGTCATGACGACGGCCATCATGGCGGCGTCTGGAAGATCGCCTTTGCCGACTTCATGACCGCCATGATGTGCTTCTTTCTCGTCATGTGGCTGATCAACGCCGCCAACGAGCAGACCAAGGCGGCGGTCGCCAGCTATTTCAACCCGGTCGAGCTGATCGATCGCAATTCCAGCCGCAAGGGCCTGGAAGACCTTGGCGACGGCCCGAGCAAGGTTGGCCTCACCGCCGACAATCCGCAGGATGGCGCGAGCAAGGCCGGCGAGGACGGCAAGGGCGGCGCCGGCTCCTCCGACCGCAGGCAGACGAAGGAGGCCTCGCAGAAATCCGATCTCTCCGACGAGCATTTGTTTGCCGATCCCTATGCCGTGCTGTCGGAGATCGCTACCGATACCGGCGTGATGCAGAATGTCAGCGCCAAGGGTGAAGGCGGCGCTCAGAACGCCGGTCCGGCGACCGGCGCTTCCGGCGGCGAATCCTATCGCGATCCTTTCGCGCCGGACTTCTGGTCGCAGCAGGTTGCGACACCCGGCGCCGAGGCCAGTGCCGAACGCAGGAGGATCGAAGGCGATCCGGCCAGGCCCGGCGAGAAGGTCGCCGAGACCGATGTTCCGAAAGTCAAGGCCGCTCCGCCGGCACCGCCGCAGTTGGATGCGCCGCTCGAGCCGTTGGCCACACCGGAAAAACCCGGTGCCAAGGTGGTCGCCGGATCGAACGGTGACACGAAAGTCGGGAAGGCCGAAGGCAAGGCGGTCAAGGGCGAGAAAGCCCAAGCTGAAAAGGCAGAAGCCGAAAAGGCGGAGGCCGCTGCTACCGATGCTGCGATGCCGGGAGCCGCAGGGGCCGAAGCGGCGACGGCCGAGCCGGCAAAGGCGGAGCCGAAGCAAGCCTCCGAAAAGGGAGAGAATGTCCCGAGCAGCGCCGCCCTCAAGGCGGCCGCCGAAATCAAGCAGGAACTGGCCAAGGCTTTTGCGCCCGGTGAAAAGCTGGCCGAGGGCGTCTCCGTCGAGGCAACCGGCAAGGGCGTCGTCATCTCGATCACCGATCAGCTCGACTTCGGCATGTTCGAGATCGGCTCGGCCGTGCCGCGCCGCGAGATGGTGCTGGCGATGGAGAAGATCGGCCGCATCGTCAACGAGAAGAAGGGCACCATCACCATCGGCGGCCATACCGATGCGCGGCCGTTCCGCAGCGACGCCTACGACAACTGGCGGCTGTCCACCGCCCGCGCCCACTCCGCCTATTACATGCTGGTGCGCGGCGGCGTCGACGAAAGCCGCATCACCGAGGTCGCGGGCTTCGCCGACCGCCAGCCCAAGATCGCGTCCGATCCGCTGGCCGCCGCCAACCGCCGCATCGAGATCCTGATGGCGACCGGCGGATGAGGGGCAGGACCGCCATCGGCCGCGCAGTCGGGCTGCTGCTGCTCGCCGCAGGATCGCCCGCTGCCGCTTTTGCACAGGATGACGGCCTGCAGCCTTATCAGCTGGTGCGCTCGCTGCAGTTGGTCCAGGACCGCATCGCCGGAGGCGATCATGCGGCGCTGCCGATGCAGGCCAAGCTGCTGGAAATGACCGATGCGAGGCTTCGCGCCGCCGATGCCGGCGATTTCAAGGACCCGAAGAATTTCCGCGCTCTGCTCGTCTATGGCATGAGCGGCGGCAATCCCGTCACAGTCGAGGCGGCAGCTTCGCGCGCGGCGACCGACCCGCAAAGCCTCGCCATCGCCAAAGGGGTCGTCGCCTATCTCAACGGCAGGCCGGCCGCGGCAATCGAAATCCTGAAGCCGATCGACCCGATGAGCGTGCCCGCCGACCTCGGCGCCTTCCTGGCGTTGGTCAAGGGCTCGCTGCTTGCGACCGATGAACCCGCAACGGCGCTGACGCTGCTGGACGAGGCCCGCCTGCTCAGCCCCGGCACACTGGTCGAGGAGGCAGCGCTTCGCCGCTCGGTCGGCCTCGCAGCGACACAAGGCGACGCCGCGCGCTTCGCGCTTGCCTCGACGCAATATGTCGCCGGCTATCTCTATTCCCCCTATGCCAGCCAGTTCGCCGATTCCTTCGTCTCCGGTGTGATTGCGCTGCACATGTCGATCAGCCAAGACAAGCTCGCCGACATCACCTCGATGATGGACCCCGAGCGCGAGAAGGTGATTTATCTGCGCATCGCGCGCCGCGCCGCGATCGACGGGCTGAGCGACCTCTCCGCCTTCGCCTCGGCCCGGGCCGAGCAGGGCCGCAACGGCAAAGGCAATCAGGACGACCCGCGCGCCGTGCTCTATTCGAGCCTCTCCACGGTGACATCGGCCACGATCGACGATGTGCGCGCGAGGCTCGGCACGATTGATCGCGGCAAGCTTTCGGAGAGCGACCGCGCTTTGCTCGATGCGGCGCAAGCCGTTGCCGGCGAGGTCGTCGCTCCCGTGCGTGCGGCCGCCATGAATGAGACGGAGGCCGCAGGTCCGGCAAAGAGCGATGCCGCGAAACCCGCTGAAACCGAGGCTGCGAGCCCGGCCGACGCCGAAGGGTTGCCACCGGTGGAGGGCGCGATGGCCGAGCAGCCGGCCCCGGTCAAGCCGGCGGACGCGCCGGCCGCAGCGTCCGCGCCGCCGGCTCCGCCGACGACGGCTCAGGCCGCGGCCGAGGCTCAAGCCCCCGCTCCTGCGCAGCCCGAAACGCCATCCGTGCTGCCTGCATCCGCGCCGGCGGCCGCAGCAAGCCTCGATCCGCACGATCCCACCGATGCCGCGATGCTCAAAGCGCGCCGCCAGCTCGACCAGATCGACCAGCTACTCGGAGCCGCTCCCAAATGACCAGCGCCCAAATGAACAGCGTGAGCCAGGCCACGCCGGGACTTGCATCCGCCCAAGTCCAATCGCGGCAGCATCCTGCCGACGGCAAGGAAAACGGCGCGAATTTTGGCGAGATGGTGCATGGCGCCGGACAATCGGCGAGGGAGGCAAAGCATCCCGCCGAACCTGTGTCTTCCCATGCGCAGCCGGAGCGGCGCGCCCTCGCCGGTTCGCCCAAGCCACGACCCGATCAGGATGGCCAGAACAAGACTGCCGCGCCGAAGCCAGCGGCCGGAAAGGCCGCGAAGAATGGCGCCGAGGCCGACCATGTAAAGGCCACGGACGATGCCGATGCGGCGGCGCAATCGTCAGATAGCGCTCCGCTTCATGACGGTTTGCCCTTGTTGATGGCGCTGGGCGACATCCGCCACTTCGCAACGTCGACAAATGCCGAGCGCGGTGGATCTTCTGTCGAGGGAGAGGCAGGAACCCAGCCCTCGATCGGCCAGGCCGCGTCTTCGCAGCTGGCGATCCGTCAAGGCAAACGCATGTTGGCCGACGCTTCCGAAGGCAGCGAGCCATTGCCGCGATCCGGTCGCGCGACGATGGCGACCGAGAAGCCCGGACCCGATTTCGGACAGAAAC
>NZ_RZSN01000136.1:0-16162 GCF_003997315.1 Mesorhizobium sp. M1A.F.Ca.IN.020.04.1.1 | reverse complement strand
GCGTCAAAGTCGAGTTCGCCGTCGAGGGCATGGGCGAGATGGGCAGCATGGACGATCACGCCGAGTGATCATTTCGAAATTAGAGGGACAATTCATGAAGAAGTATCTTTTGGCGGTGGGCGCGGTTCTGGCGCTCGGGACAAACGCCGCGCTTGCGCACATCACGCTCGAAACCCAGGAAGCGGCCGTCGGCTCGACCTATAAGGCCGTCCTGCGCGTGCCGCATGGCTGCGAGGGCAAGGCGACGACCGCGGTGCGCGTGCAGATTCCGGAAGGCGTCATTTCGGTCAAGCCGATGCCAAAGCCCGGCTGGACGCTGCAGACCAAGAAAGGCCGATACGAGAAATCCTACCAGCTCTATGGCGAGACGCTGACCACCGGCGTCAAGGAAGTCGACTGGAGCGGCGGCAACCTGCCGGACGAATTCTATGACGAGTTCATTTTCCGTGCTTCGCTCGCCGCCGATCTTCCGGCCGGCCAGATGCTCTATTTCCCGGTGGTCCAGGAATGCGGCGATGCCGCCGATCGCTGGATCGAGATTCCGGCGGCGGGACAGGATGAGGATGCACTGGAAAATCCGGCGCCCGGCATCAAATTGCTGCCGAAGAAATGATCTCTCGATGGCGCGTCCCATTCGGGCGCGCCGTCCCTTCTCGAAAGACCGCATGAACGCAGCAGCAACTTTCCCAATCCGCCTGACGGGCATGCGCATCGGGCCAGTCGCCAGCGGCCTGTTCGCGGCTTTCGTACTCGTGCTGCTGCTGGTGCTTCCCGGCCGCGCCCTCGCGCATGCGGCCTTGGTCGCGACCGATCCGCCCGATGGTGCGGTGCTGTCGCAGAGTCCCGCGCGGTTCTCGCTGACCTTCAGCGAGCCGGTTTCGCCCCTGGTGCTCACTCTGGTGCGGCCGGACGGCACGCAACTTTCGCTGACCTCCTTCCGGCTCAACGATCAGACCGTCGAGATCGATAATCCGGAAAGGCTCGAATCCGGCACGCATGTGCTGACCTGGCGGGTGATTTCGGAGGACGGCCATCCGGTCGGCGGCTCGGCGCTGTTTTCCGTCGGCGCGCCAAGTGCTGCGCCGGTAGCGGGCGAAGCCGTCGATTTGTCGCTGCGCACGGCAATCTGGATGGGTAAGCTCCTTCTCTATGCCGGGCTGTTCCTCGGCGCCGGCGGCGCCTTCGCGCTCGCCTGGCTCGCTGGAGACTGTCGCTGCGGCCAGGGTTTCGTTATCGGCGCTCTTCTGTGCGGACTGGCCGCCGCCCCGTTCTCGCTCGGATTTCAGGGGTTGGACGCGCTCGGCGCGCCGCTCGCCCGGTTTGCGGCGCCCATCGTGTGGGAGACCGCGCTTGCCACCAGCTTCGGCTGGACGGTGCTTGCCGCCCTGATTGCACTCGGCCTTGCCTTGCTGTCCCTCGCCGGACCGCGCGCTCTTGGCAAGCTGCTTGCGCTCGCCGGGCTCGTCGGTGTGGGCACGGCGCTTGCGGCAAGCGGCCACGCCAGCGCCGCCGAGCCGCAATGGCTGACGCGGCCCCTGGTTTTCCTGCATGGCACAGCCATCGCCTTCTGGAGCGGCGCGTTCGCACCGCTCGGCCTTGCGTTGCGTTGTCAGCCGGCGAAGGCCAAAATCTTCTTGCGCCGGTTTTCGCGCGCGATCCTGCCCGTGGTTGCCGTGCTTGCGATAAGCGGCATCGTGCTGGCGATCATCCAAGTGCGCGAACCGGCAGCGCTGATCAACACCGCCTATGGCCGCCTGCTGCTGCTGAAACTGGTCCTGCTTTTGTTCCTGTTCACCCTTGCCTCCGTCAACCGATGGACGCTGACCGCGCCTGCCGAAACGGGCGACACGGAAGTGCAGCGGCGGCTGGCGCGTTCGATCGGCATCGAGACGCTGATCGTGCTTGCCATCTTCGGCGTCGCCGCCGGCTGGCGCTTCACGCCGCCGCCACGCGCGCTGGCGATCGCCGCAGCGCAGCCGGCCTCGATCCACATCCACACCCTGCAGGGGATGGCCGATCTCAGCATCACGCCCGGCCATGCCGGCCAGGTTGCCGCCTCGATGGTGATCATGACCGGCGATTTCGGCCCGATGGATGCCAAGCAGGTGACCCTGGTGCTGTCGAAGCCGGATTCCGGCATCGAGCCGATCAAGCGGCCGGCGACGAAACGCGGCGACGGCACCTGGCGCGTCGAGAATCTCGTCATCCCGCTGCCCGGCCGCTGGAACGCCCGGCTCGACATCCTGGTTTCCGATTTCGAGATGGTGAAGATTGAAGCGCCAATTGATATCAGAGCCGACTGACCTAGACCGCGACACAATTCGGCGAGGCGGTTGACGCCGTCGCGAAGGCCCGTCAATCATCCGTCCAAAACGCGGCTTCAACAAAAGTTCGAAAGCAGGGAAGAAACGATGGAAAAAGCCGAAATCGGCCTGATCGGCCTTGGCACGATGGGCTCCAACCTGGCACTCAACATCGCCGAGCACGGGCACCGCATCGCCGTCTTCAACCGCACGCCGTCGCGCACCGACGCCTTTGTCGAAAACGCCGGTCCGCTGAAGGACATGATTGTGCCCTGCTACAGCCTGGAGGAACTCGCCGCAGCGATCCGGCCGCCTCGGCCGATCATCATCATGGTGCTGGCCGGCAAGCCGGTCGACGAGCAGATCGCGGCGCTGCGCGGCGTGCTCTCCGACAACGACATCGTCATCGATGCCGGCAATGCCAATTTCCGCGACACGATGCGGCGCTTCTCCGAGCTGTCGGGCTCCGGCCTGACCTTCATCGGCATGGGCGTGTCGGGCGGCGAGGAGGGCGCGCGCCACGGGCCGTCAATCATGGTCGGGGGCACGGAAGACTCCTGGAAGCGCGTCGAGAGGGTGCTGACGGCGATTTCCGCCAAGTTCAAGGACGAGCCTTGCGCCGCCTGGCTCGGCACCGACGGCGCCGGACATTTCGTCAAGACCATCCACAACGGCATCGAATATGCCGACATGCAGATGATCGCCGAGATTTACGGCATACTGCGCGACGGTCTCGGCATGGAGCCGAAGGAGATCGGCAGGGTCTTCGACGGCTGGAACAAGGGCAGGCTCAACTCCTACCTGATCGAGATCACCGCCAAGGTTCTCGCAGCCGACGATCCCAAGACCGGCAGGCCGGTGGTCGACATCATCCTCGATCGCGCCGGCCAGAAGGGCACCGGCAAATGGTCGATCATCGAAGCGCAGCAGCTCGGCATTCCGGCGACGGCCATCGAGGCTGCCGTCGCGGCGCGCGTGCTGTCGTCGATCAAGGACGAACGGCAGGCGGCGGAAAAGGCCTACGGCAATATCGGAGTCGAGAAGATTTCCGGCGACAAGGCGGCGCTGCTGAAGGATCTCGAGCTGGCGCTGTTCGCCGGCAAGATCGCGGCTTACGCGCAAGGTTTTGCTGTGATGAGCGGCGCCTCAAAGGAATTCAACTGGAGCCTGCCGATGCCGACCATCGCCAACATATGGCGTGCCGGCTGCATCATCCGCTCGCAGATGCTGGACACAATGGCGGAGGCCTTCGGCTCAGGCGGCGCCTCGACCAATCTCCTGATGGCGCCGGCCTTCATCGCCATGATGAAGGAGGCGCATCCGTCGCTCAGGCGCATCGTCGCGCGGGCCTCCGAAGCCGGCTCGCCGGTGCCGGCGCTGTCCTCGGCGCTCGCCTATTTCGACAGCTATCGCCAGGGCCGCGGCACCTCGAACCTGATCCAGGCGCAGCGCGATTTCTTCGGCGCGCACGGCTTCGAGCGCATCGGCGAGGAGGGGGCGTTCCATGGGCCGTGGGGAAGCGGCGCCGCCTAGAGTCAGGTTAGGCCAGCGTGCAAAGGGCGGCTTCCTGCGCTCCCGGTCCTACTCAAGGACGCTTCCAGTTCTCGGAAGCCGCCGACTCGGCCTGACCTGACTCTCAACTCGCGCCAGTCAACCCCGATAGGGCAGGACCTCGCTCGGTTTACTCAGCGATTGCAGTGAGCCAGGTTCCTTGCCGCCGATCCAGCCGAGCACAGCGCGGGCAAGCTCGGAGCCGGCGAGCCGGAAATTCTCGTTCACGACCAGCAGTTCGCGCCGGAACAAATGCAGCACTTCCGAGGACTGTTTCGACACCACGTCGACATCGCTGCCGAGTTTCAGGCCGGCGTCCTCGATGCCTGCAACAACGGCGAGCGTGGCGGCGGCGGCGCTGCTGACGATGCCGTCCGGACGGCTCTCGCGGCGCATGAGCTGCGCAGTTCGCATCCTGATCTGCTCGATCGTGTGGTCGATGGAGACGGTGTTGAACGGCACCTCGCTGGCGCCGACTTCGCTCAGCGCATCGGCAAAACCGTTCACCGTGTGGTCGTAATAGGTGAGGCCGACCGGCGGCGTCACCAGAGCCAGCCGGCGCCGGCCCATGCCGGCGAGATGGCGGACCGCCTCGCCGGCGAAAGCATAGTTGTCGAAGTCGTGATAGGGATGCACCAGCCCCATGTCGGTGCGGCCATGCGTGGCAAATGGGATGCCGCGTTCCAGCATATAGCGGGCGCGCGGGTCGTTGGGCTGCGTGCGTGAAATGATGACGCCATCGGCGGAGCCCGTCTCCACCAGATAGCGCACCGGATCCAGCGGGTCCTGCGAGCGCGAATAGGGCGTGACGATCAGGTGATAGGGCGTGTCGGCGATCACCTCGGTGACGCCGTAGATGATGTCCGAGACGAAGCTCATCAGCTCGTGCTCGGTGTTGAGCACCAGGCTAATGACGTTGGTCTTGCCCGTCCTCAGCCTCACGCCGGCGCGGTTCGGGCGATAGCCGATCTGCTTGGCGACGAGCTGCACGCGTCGCCTGGTCTCGGCGCCGATCTCCGGCGCGTCCTTCAAAGCGCGCGAGACGGTGGTGACGCCGAGCCCGGTCATGAAGGCAAGCGTCTTCAGCGTCGGCCGTTCCTTAGCCGACGTGTCGTCGTCCTTCTCGTTTGCTCGTCTGTCCATTCGTCCCGCCCGTCAGGCGCATAGCAGCCGCGAAGCCGGCCGGCAATCGCGCCCATCGCATTTGCGCGGCCTTCAGCCCGTGACACGGTGCAATATACTGAAACGTTACAGGTTGCCAACGCCCGTGATCAATGGGCAGGTCGCACTCGTTGCGGTCAGCGCCGGAGGGGTGGACTGAAAGCCACTGGGATCATAAACAAATCTCGATTTACCTCTGCTTTTGCATCGATTGGCCGCACCATCGACTCCCCGGCAGGCCTTTGGAGAGGATTTTGTTCGCGCCTCGAAGAAATCTCATGCCGTGCCATTCGAGGGGTTGCCTATATCGGGCATTTGCCGTATCGAAAATCTGTAACGTTTCAGATTCTGGGAGGAACCGAAATGCGATACAAATTCCTGACCGCCGCGTTCGCCGCGACGGCCGCGCTGAACTTCGCCGGACCGGCGGCCGCGACCGATCTCGAAGTCACGCATTGGTGGACTTCGGGCGGCGAGGCGGCGGCAGTGGCCGAACTTGCCAAGGCGTTCGACGCGACCGGCAATCACTGGGTCGACGGCGCCATCGCCGGTTCCGGCGGCACAGCGCGGCCGATCATGATCAGCCGCATCACCGGCGGCGATCCGATGGGCGCCACCCAGTTCAACCACGGCCGGCAGGCGGAGGAGCTCGTTCAGGCCGGGCTGATGCGCGACCTCACCGATCTCGCAACCAAGGAAAAGTGGACGGAAATCGTGCGGCCGAAGAGCCTGCTCGACTCGTGCACCATCGGCGGCAAGATCTATTGCGTGCCGGTCAACATCCATTCCTGGCAGTGGCTATGGCTGTCGAACGAAGCCTTCCAGAAGGCCGGCGTGCCGATGCCGAAGGACTGGAATGAATTCGTGGCGGCTGCGCCGGCGCTGGAAAAAGCCGGCATCATCCCGCTCGCCGTCGGCGGGCAGCCCTGGCAGGCGTCCGGCGCCTTCGACGTGCTGCTTGCCGCCGTCGGCGGCACCGACGCCTTCCTCAAGGTCTACAGGGACAAGGACGCCAAATTCGCAGGCGGTCCCGAAATCGCCAAGGTGTTCAAGGCCGCCGACGACGCCCGTAAGATGGCCAAGAACACCAATGTGCAGGACTGGAACCAGGCGACCAATCTGGTTATCACCGGCAAGGCCGGCGGCCAGATCATGGGCGACTGGGCGCAGGGCGAGTTCCAGGTCGCCGGCAAGACCGCCGGCAAAGACTACACCTGCCTGCCCGGTCTCGGCCTGAACGAGGTCATCGCCACGGGCGGCGACGCGTTCTACTTCCCGCTGCTCAAGGATGCCGACAAGGCCAAGGCTCAGGAAGTTCTGGCCGAGACGCTGCTCGACCCGAAGACCCAGGTCGCCTTCAATCTCAAGAAGGGCTCGCTTCCGGTGCGCGGCGACGTCGACCTCAACACGGCGAACGACTGCATGAAGAAGGGCCTCGCCATACTCGCGAAAGGCGCGGTGATCCCGTGGACCGACCAGCTCTTGTCGCAGGACAGCCAGAAGCAGAAGGAGGATCTGTTCTCCGAATTCTTCGCCAAGCCCGACATGACGCTCGAAGAGGCGCAGAAGCGCTTCGCCGACATCATCGCGTCGGCAGACTGATCAACGGCGCCCCCGCCAGCTCCCGGCCCCCGCCTATCCGGGGTCCGGAGCGTGATGCCCTCATTGTCCCAGCCCGGCTGCCGAGATGAGCAACAGCGAACGCCCCAACCAGCTTTTACGCAACCTCAACGCCAAGGTCGCATCGATCCCGATGATCCTGACCGCGCTGGTCGTCTTCGTCGGCGGCACGGCCTGGACGGTGCTCTATTCCTTCACCAATTCGCGGCTCTTGCCGCGGCTGAATTTCGTCGGCCTCGACCAATATTACCGGCTATGGGCGACGCCGCGCTGGCTGGTGTCGATCGAGAACCTTTTGATCTACGGCGTGATCTCGCTGGTGTTCTCGCTGGTGATCGGCTTCATCCTCGCGGCATTGCTCGATCAGAAGATCCGCTTCGAGGACACGTTCCGCACGATCTTCCTCTACCCTTTCGCCCTTTCTTTCATCGTCACCGGGCTGGTCTGGCAGTGGCTGCTCAATCCCGATTTCGGCATCCAGCGCGTCGTGCGAGACCTCGGCTGGACGAGCTTCAGCTTCGATCCGCTCTACAATTCCAGCATCGTCATCTACGGCATTTCGATCGCGGCCCTCTGGCAAGGCACGGGACTGATCATGTGCCTGATGCTCGCCGGCCTGCGCGGCATCGACGAGGACATCTGGAAGGCCGCACGGGTTGACGGCATACCGATGTGGAAGACTTATGTCTTCATCATCATACCGATGATGCGGCCGGTCTTTGTCACCACCTTGGTGATCATCGCCGCCGGCATCGTCAAGGTCTATGACCTTGTGGTGGCGCAGACCAGCGGCGGTCCGGGTATCGCTTCCGAAGTGCCGGCGAAATACGTCTACGACTACATGTTCTTTGCCCAGAATCTCGGCCAGGGCTTTGCCGCCTCGACCATGATGCTGCTCTCGGTGGTAATCGTCATCGTGCCTTGGGCCTATCTCGAATTCGGAGGCAAAAAGCATGGCTGAAGCTGCTGCCTCCATGTCCGGTGATGCTCTTCGGCGCGAAGCCGTGTCGCGCGATGCATCGGGGCCGAGCGGAACGAAGCCGCGGCACGTGCTCTCGCGTCGCAACATCTTCCTCTACGGCACGCTGATCGTCGTGGCGCTCTATTATCTGCTGCCGCTCTACGTGATGATCGTCACATCGCTGAAGGGCATGCCGGAAATCCGCCTCGGCAACATCTTCTCGCCGCCGCTGGAGATCACCTTCGAGCCTTGGGTCAAGGCGTGGTCGCAGGCCTGCACCGGGCTCAATTGCGACGGGCTGTCGCGCGGCTTCTGGAACTCGGTGCGCATCACCGTGCCGTCGGTGCTGCTGTCGATCGCGATCGCTTCGGTCAACGGCTATGCCTTGGCCAACTGGCGCTTCAAGGGCGCCGAAACCTTCTTCATCATCCTGATCGTCGGCGCCTTCATTCCCTATCAGGTGATGATCTACCCGATCGTCATCATCCTGCGCGAGATCGGCATCTACGGCACGCTGACCGGCCTCGTGATCGTGCATTCGATCTTCGGCATGCCGATCCTGACGCTCCTGTTCCGCAACTATTTCACGTCCATGCCGGAGGAACTGTTCCGCGCGGCGCGCGTCGATGGCGCCGGTTTCTGGGGCATCTACCTGCGCATCATGCTGCCGATGTCGCTGCCGATCTTCGTCGTCGCCATCATCCTGCAGGTGACCGGCATCTGGAACGACTTCCTGTTCGGCGTCGTCTACACCCGCCCCGACACCTATCCGATGACGGTGCAGCTCAACAACATCGTCAACTCGGTACAGGGCGTGAAGGAGTACAACGTCAACATGGCCGCGACCATCCTGACCGGCCTTGTGCCGCTCATCGTCTACTTCGTTTCCGGCAAGCTCTTCGTGCGCGGCATCGCCGCCGGCGCGGTGAAAGGATGATGATGGCAGCAGCGATCGCCAATCCTAGCGTTTCGATCCAGGACCTGTCGCTGAATTTCGGCGTCATGTCGGTGCTGAAGACGCTCAATCTCGACGTCGCCGAGGGCGAGTTCATCGTGCTGCTCGGGCCATCCGGCTGCGGCAAGTCGACCTTGCTCAACTGCATCGCCGGCCTGCTCGACATCTCCGAGGGCCGCATCTTCATCAAGGGCAAGAATGTCACCTGGGAGGAGCCGAAGGATCGCGGCATCGGCATGGTGTTCCAGTCCTACGCGCTCTACCCGCAGATGACGGTGGAAAAGAACCTCTCCTTCGGCCTGCGCGTCGCCGGCGTGCCCAAGGACGAGATCGCCAAACGCATCGCGCGCGCGGCGGAGATCCTGCAGATCGAGCCGCTGTTGCAGAGGAAGCCGTCGGCGCTTTCCGGAGGCCAGCGGCAGCGCGTGGCGATCGGGCGGGCACTGGTGCGCGACGTCGACGTCTTCCTGTTCGACGAGCCGCTCTCCAACCTCGACGCCAAGCTGCGGTCGGAATTGCGCGTCGAGATCAAGCTTTTGCACCGCAGGCTGCAGAACACGATGATCTACGTCACCCACGACCAGATCGAGGCGATGACGCTGGCCGACCGTATCGCGGTGATGAAGGGCGGCGTCATCCAGCAGCTCGATGCGCCCCAGACGATCTACAATCGCCCGGTCAACCGCTTCGTCGCCGGCTTCCTCGGCTCGCCGGCGATGAATTTTATCAAGGGGCACCTGGAAGCAAGCGACGCGCCGGTGTTCAAGGCCGACGGTGTTTCGGTGCCGCTCGGCCGTTATCAGTTCGACAACGAAGGCGGGCGCGCCGCCAAGCCCTGCGTGTTCGGCATCCGACCGGAGCATATCGCTTTTGGCGAAGCGGCGAGGGCCATGCCGTTCACCGCCGAGTCAACTGTCGAGATTATCGATCCGATGGGCTCCGACACGCTGGTGTGGACGAAGCTCGGCGGCCAGATCCTCTCCTTCCGCGTCGAAGCCGACAAGACGCTGCGCAACGGCGATGCGATACGCATCGGCTTCGATCCGGCGCGCGCCTCGCTGTTCGACGCCGAGACCGACAGCAGGCTCTAACCTCCCAGACCACAACCTCCCGGAACCATCAACAGAACGGACAGACAGATGAACTGGTCATTCCAACTTTACAGTGCCCGCAACTTCCAGCCATGGGACGGCGTGCTGAAAATGCTCGGCGAACTGGGCTACAAAGAAGTCGAAGGTTTCGGCGCCGTCTATGACGATCCCAAGGCTTTCCGTGCCGAGCTCGACAAGAACGGGCTCGCCATGCCGACCGGGCATTTCTCGATCGATGCGCTGGAGAAGGATTTCGACGGCGTGCGCAGAATTGCCGATGCGCTCGGCATCTCGCTGCTCATCTGCCCCTACCTCATGCCCGATGCGCGGCCGGGCGATGCCGCCGGCTGGCGCGGCTTCGGCGAGCGACTCGCCAAGGTGGGCGACACCGCGAAGAAGGCCGGCTACGGCTTTGCCTGGCACAACCATGATTTCGAGTTCAAGCCGCTCGCCGACGGCTCGCTGCCGCAGGAGCACATCCTGTCGGCTGCGCCCGACATCGGCTGGGAGATGGACGTTGCCTGGGTGGTGCGCGGCGGCGCCGATCCGCTGCCCTGGATCGAAAGGCACGGCAAGCGCATCAGTGCCGTCCACGTCAAAGACATGGCGAAGCCGGGGGAGGGGCTGGACGAGGACGGCTGGTCGGATGTCGGTCACGGCACCATCGACTGGGCGGGCCTGATCAAGGCGCTGCGCGCGAAAAGCGCGACGAAGTACTTCGTCATGGAGCAGGACAACCCCAACGACATCGAGCGCTTCGCCCGTCGCTCCATCGAATCCGTCAAGAATTACTAGGACATACCATCATGGCAAACAAACTTGGCGTAGGCGTCATCGGCTGCGGCAACATCTCGAAGGCGTATTTCTCGCTGGCGCCGCTCTTCCGCGGCATCGAGATGCGCGCCTGCGCGGACATCAACATGGACGCGGCGAAGATGCGGGCGAAGGAGTTCAAGCTCCGCGCCGAGACGGTCAACGACCTTCTCAAAGATGACGACGTCGACATCGTCGTCAACCTCACCATTCCGGCCGTGCACTATGACGTGTCGAAGGCGGTGCTCGACGCCGGCAAGCACGTCTATTCGGAAAAGCCCTTCGTGCTGTCGGTCAAGGAAGGGCTGGATCTGAAGAAGCGTGCGGAGAAGAAGGGACTGCGCATCGGCTCGGCGCCCGACACGTTCTTCGGCGGCGCGCATCAGCTGGCGCGCGATCTGATCGACAGCGGCAAGCTTGGCAAGATCACCAGCGGCACCTGCCATGTGATGGGCCATGGCATGGAACACTGGCACCCCAATCCCGACTTCTTCTTCCAGCCGGGCGCCGGTCCGGTGCTCGACATCGGCCCGTACTATGTCACCAACCTGATCCAGCTGATCGGGCCGGTGAAGCAGGTCGCGGCTTTCGCGGCGACGCCGGCCAAGGAGCGCACCATCAGCTCCAAACCGCGCGCGGGCGAAAAAATCCCGGTCAACACGCCGACCACCATCCATGCGCTGCTGGAATTCGCGAATGGCGCGGTGGTGACACTCAACACCTCGTGGGACGTGTGGAGCCACGGCCATGCGCCGATGGAGCTCTACGGCGAGGCGGGCACCGTCTTTGTGCCGGACCCGAATTTCTTCGGCGGCGAAGTCCGCTTCACCGATGCGACCAAGCCGGTGAAGAAGCTTCCCAAGTGGGATCATCCGTTCGGCGTGCCCAATGAGATGCACAGCCAAGGCATGATGGCCAACTACCGCACGGCAGGTCTTGCCGATATGGCGATCGCGATCGGCGAAGGGCGGCCGCACCGCTGCTCGATGGAGCTGGCGCTGCATGCCGTCGATGTCATGACCGGCGTCCTGCGCTCCGGCGAAAGCGGCAAGTTCGTCGCCATGCAGACGACCTGCGAGCGGCCGGCGGCGCTCGGCATCAAGGAAGCGAAGGCGCTGCTGGCGAAGAAAAAGTAGGTGGCAACCCCTCTCCCCGTTTCGGCGGGGAGAGGGTAAAGGTGCGGGGCGAGCATCGATTCAAGTCACTTAGCGGCGATCCCGGCCGCCTTCCCAAGGATTCCCTATGCCCTATGTCGCCGCCGAGAATCGCTACGAGAAGATGATCTACAACCGGTGCGGACGGTCCGGCCTCAAGCTGCCGGCCATCTCGCTCGGGCTGTGGCACAATTTCGGCAATGACACGCCGCACAAGACCAAGCAGGCGATCGTGCGCAGAGCCTTCGACCTCGGCATCACGCATTTCGATCTCGCTAACAATTACGGCCCGCCGCCCGGCTCGGCCGAGACCGCCTTTGGCGAGATCCTGCGCACCGATTTCGCCGCCTATCGTGACGAGCTGATCATCTCGACCAAGGCCGGCTACGAGATGTGGGCCGGCCCCTACGGCGAATGGGGCAGCCGCAAATATGTGCTGGCGAGCCTCGACCAGAGCCTCACGCGGATGGGGCTCGATTACGTCGATATCTTCTATTCCCACCGTTTCGATCCCGAGACGCCGCTGGAAGAAACGATGAGCGCGCTCGACCAAGCGGTGCGCTCGGGCAAGGCGCTCTATGCCGGCATCTCCTCCTACAATTCGCAGCGCACCCGCGAGGCGGCCGACATCCTGCGGCGGCTCGGCACGCCCTGCCTGATCCACCAGCCGAGCTATTCCATGCTCAACCGCTGGGTCGAGGAAGACGGGCTGCTCGATACGCTGGAAGGGCTCGGCATCGGCTCGATCGTGTTCTCGCCGCTGGCGCAGGGCATGCTGACCGATAAATATCTCGGCGGCATCCCGGAAGGCAGCCGCGCATCCCAGGGCAAGTCGCTGCGTCCGGCCTTCATCAACGATAAGTCGGTCACCAACATCAAGGCATTGAATGCCATCGCCGGCCGGCGCGGCCAGACGCTGGCGCAGATGGCGCTGGCCTGGGTGCTGCGCAAGGGACGCGTGACGACGGCGCTGATCGGCGCCAGCCGGCCGGAACAGGTCGAGGATTGCGTCGGGGCTCTCAAGGCGCTCGACTTCAGCGACGCCGAGCTTGCCGAGATCGACACCTATGCGCGCGAGGCCGACATCAATCTTTGGGCGGCATCCGCCGAGCGCAAGGGACCGCCGCGCAAGTAGCCCGCGCCGGGCCGCCAGCTGCGGAAACAGTGGCAAAGATGCGCGTTCGTCGCTATCTCATGGACCAAAGGCCGTTCGCGTGCGCAGTCGGCACGCGAAACGACGCGACGACCGGACGGACAAGATGACGGCAAGGGATGCGCTGACCAAGAACCAGTTGTGCGTGCTTGAGAAGCTCGAAGCCGCCAGCGGGCCGCTGAGCGCCTATATGCTGCTCGATCAACTGCGCGAGCGCGGCTTCCGGGCGCCGCTGCAGGTCTACCGCGCGCTGGACACGCTGGTGAAGTCGGGCTTCGTGCACCGGCTCGAAAGCTTGAACTCCTTCGTCGCCTGCGCCGAGCCGCACGACCACAGTCATTCGATGACCGCATTCGCCATCTGCGACAGCTGCGGCCAGGTAACCGAAATGTCCGACCATGATGTCGACCACCGGCTGGACGAATGGGTGCGCTCGACCGGCTTCGCCGCCAAGAAGGCGGTGATCGAGTTTCGCGGGGTTTGCGCGAAGTGTAGAGCTGAGGCGGCTTAGCCCCTCGAGTCGTCATCCTCGGGTCAAGCCCGAGGATGACGAAGGTATCAGTGCGCCTCGTCCCAGTTGTCGGCGGCCCGCGCATCGACATGCAGCGGCACCGACATCGAGACCGCCGGCATCGGCGCGTTCTCCATCACGCGGCGCACCACGGGAATTGTCGCTTCGACTTCCGCTTCCACCGTCTCGAAGATAAGCTCGTCATGCACCTGCAAGAGCATGCGGGCCGACAGCTTCGCCTTCTCCACCGCCTCTTCCATGTGCACCATGGCGCGGCGGATGATGTCGGCCGCAGTGCCCTGGAGCCTCGCATTGATCGAAGCGCGCTCGTTGAAGGCGCGAACCGACGGGTTGGAGGACCTTATCTCCGGATAGTGGATGCGGCGGCCGAAGATCGTTTCGACGAAGCCGTATTCGCGCGCATAGGCCTTGGTTTCCTCGATATAGTCGCGGATGCCCGGGAAGCGCTCGAAATAGCGCTTGATGTAGGCGCTCGCCTCCTCGCGCGGGATCGACAGCTGGTTCGCCAGACCGAAGGCCGAGATGCCGTAGATGATGCCGAAATTGATCGCCTTGGCACGCCGCCGCACTTCCGAAGGCATGCCTGCGACCGGCACGTTGAACATTTCGGACGCGGTGATGGCGTGGATATCGGCGCCGTCCGCAAAAGCCTGCTTGAGCTGCGGGATTTCGGCGACATGGGCCAGCACGCGCAATTCAATCTGGCTGTAGTCGGCCGAGACCAGCTTGTGGCCCTTTTCGGCGATGAAGGCGGTCCTGATCTTGCGGCCTTCGGCGGTGCGCACCGGGATGTTCTGCAGGTTGGGATCGGAGGATGACAGACGACCGGTCGTCGTCGCGGCCAGCGCATAGGAAGTGTGGACGCGGTTGGTGCCGGCATTGATGAAGCCGGGCAAGGCGTCGGTATAGGTCGATTTCAGCTTGGTGAGCTGGCGCCAGTCGACGATCTTGCGCGGCAGCTCGTGGCCTTCGGCGGCGAGGTCTTCCAGCAGCTGCGCCGAGGTCGACCACTGGCCGGTCTTGGTCTTGGAGCCGCCCGGCAGCCCCATCTTGCCGAACAATATGTCGCCGAGCTGCTTCGGCGAGCCGATGTTGATGCGCTCGCCGACGATGCCATAGATCTCTTCCTCGGCGCGGGCGGCGCCTTGCGCCAGCTCACCCGACAGTCTGGAGAGAATCTGGCGATCGACCGAAATGCCGCGCTGCTCCATGCGGGCGAGCACGGGCACAAGCGGCCGCTCCAGCCTTTCATAGACGGAGACGAGACCCTTGGCGGCGAGCCGCGGCTTCAGCAATTGCCACAGCCGCAGCGCCAGATCGGCCTGCTCGCCGGCATAGGCGGTCGCCCGCTCGATGTCGACCTGGTCGAAGCCGACCGCGCCCTTGCCCGAGCCGGCAAGCTCCTTCTTCGTGCCTGGCGCATGGCCGAGCCACTTCTCCGACAGCGAGGCGAGGTCATGCCCGCCGGATGTGCCGGCGTCGAGCACGTAGGAGATCAGCATCGTGTCGTCGAACGGGCCGACCTCGATACCATGCCGGCTCATCACGACGATGTCGTATTTCATGTCCTGGACGATCTTGAGGACCGACCGGTCCTCGAGCAGGGGCTTGAGCAGAGCCAGCGCGTCGCGGACCGGGACCTGGTCCGCCAGCATGCCGCCGCCAAGCAGGTCGCCATTGCCGCTCGTGTGGGCGAGCGGCACGTAGGCGGCGCGGCCCGGCGCGATCGCCATGGACAGGCCGATCAAGTCGGCCTGCATCGGATCGGACGAAGAGGTCTCGGCGTCGAAGGCAAGGATGCCGGCTTCCCTCGCTTCGGCGATCCAGGCCTTCAGCGCGGCCGTATCGCGAATGGCGACATAGGCCGCGGGATCGATCTTGCGCGCCGTCGCCTGCTCCAGCCGCAGCGCGGAGAGCAGGGAAGGCGTATCGCCCTGCGGTGGGGCATCCTGGGGCCTGACCGGTGCTGCAGGCTTCGCGGCGCCGTTCGGCGTCGCCGCCGGTCTTGAGGCAGTCGGCGTGCCGGCGCCGACATCGGGACCATGTGCGGTGTCGGCGCGCTCGATGGTGACACTGGAAGCCTGGACGTCGCCGATCTCGGTTGCAGTCGCTTCCGCGACGCGGCGTGTCAGCGTGGTGAACTCCATCGTCTTCAGGAAGCCGATCAGCTTCGGCCCGTCCGGGGCATGCAGCACAAGGTCGTCCAGCCCCTCCTTGAGCGGCACGTCGTTCTTCAACGTCACCAGCTCGCGCGAGATGCGCGCCTTGTCGGCATTGGCGATGATCGATTCGCGCCGCTTTTCCTGCTTGATCTCGCCGGCGCGCGCCAGCAGGCCGTCAAGGTCTCCGAACTGCTCCAGAAGTTGCGCCGCGGTCTTCGGGCCGATGCCGGGCACGCCGGGCACGTTGTCGACGGAGTCGCCGGTCAGCGCCTGCAGGTCGATCATCTTTTCCGGTGGCACGCCCCATTTCTCGATTACCTCGGGAATGCCGATCTGGCGATCCTTCATCGGGTCGTACATGCCGACCGTCGGGCCGACCAATTGCATCAGGTCCTTGTCGGAGGAGATGATGGTGGTGTCGGCGCCGACCTCGCAGGCTAGGCGGCAATAGGTGGCGATGATGTCGTCAGCCTCGAAGCCTTCCATCTCGATGCAGGGCAGGTTGAAGGCCACGGTCGCCTGGCGGATCAGGCCGAATTGCGGGATCAGGTCTTCCGGCGGCGCCGAGCGGTTGGCCTTGTATTCGGGATAAAGATCGCTGCGAAAGGTCTTCGCCGAATAGTCGAAGATGACGGCAAAATGGGTCGGCACGATGCCCACGTTCGTGTTGCGGGCGTCCTGCATCAGCTTCCATACCATGTTGCAG
>NZ_RZSN01000135.1:0-16264 GCF_003997315.1 Mesorhizobium sp. M1A.F.Ca.IN.020.04.1.1 | reverse complement strand
CTTGCCCAGCCACGACGAGGACAGGATGGTTCCAAGCGCGGCCGCCGACATCACCACGCCCGCGACCATCGTCACCTTGCTCTGGTCCACGACGAGCTGCTGCACATAGACCGTGATGATCGGCTCGATCGACATGGTTGCAAAGGCGAGCAGCAAGCCGGTCGTCAGCATCGCGACGACCGGACGCTTGTCGGGGATCTGTGCCCAGCCGCTCTTCGGCTTTGCCGACGAGACAGGTTTGGGAGCCGGCGGGTTTTCCTTGATCAGGAAAGTCGTGGCCAGAAAAGCGAGAAAGATGACAGCGCCCGACAACAGGAAGGTGGCGCGGATGCCGATCAGCGGCGGCAGCATGCCACCAAGCAGCGGTCCGACCAGCGAGCCGGCCGTGATGCCGGCCGACAGCACGCCGAGCGCCCAGCCGGAGCGCTCCTTTGGCGTCTGCATCGCCACCAATATCGTCGAGCCCGAGGAGTAGCCGCCGGCAAAGCCGATCAGGAGCCTCAGCAACACCAATTGCCAGACGCTTTCGACCATACCGGTCAGCGACATGCAGATCGCCATGCCGAACGAGGCGCGCACCAGCATCAGCTTGCGGCCGTAACGGTCGCCGAGCCGCCCCCACAGAGGGGCGACCAGCGCCGCGGCAAAGAAGGTGGCACCGTAAGCAACTCCTGACCATTGCACGATGGCCGCGTGCCCTTCGGCACCCAGCTGTTCGACATAAAGCGGCAGGAACGGCAACAGCAGCGTCATGGCAATCAGCGTGCTGAACGAGCCGGCGAAGCAGACGGCGAGATTGCCTCGCCAATGGATATTGTAGCCGCTCTGGGTGCTATTTTCTGCCATGTCATGCCTGCTTGGTTATCCGGGATTGCTCCGGATACCATTTTGGGATACCAAATCGGTATCCGTCATGAACCTCAACCCCGCCGCTGTCAATGCGGTGCCGTAGAGCGGAACGACAATGTCGCAAATGCAGAATGTCGAAAGGCAGCTTCGCGAAATGATCCTCGGGCTCGAGATCGGCCCGGGCGAGCGGCTGACCGAGCGTTGGATCGAAAGCCGCTTCGGCGCCTCCCGCACCCCGGTCAGGGCGGCGCTGCTGCGCCTCGAGACCGAAGGGCTGATCGCTCGTGACGGCCGCGGCTGGACGGTGGCGCCGATCAATCTCGCCGAGCTCGGCCAGATCGCCGTCTACCGCGAGGCGGTCGAGGTGGCGGCGGTGCGGTTGACGGCGTCGCTGGAAGATCGCAGCGGGATCGAGGTGATCGCGGCGATGCTCGATTCCTGCGACGCCGGTACGCCGCGCGAGGAATGGCACCGCGTTGGTCTGGATTTTCACATCGAGCTGGCCAGGCTTTCCGGCAATGAATTCCTGCTTAGGGGAGTCCGCGATGCAATGACCAGGCTCTCCCGCGCGCGTTGGCTGGAAGTGCGCGACGAGGCGGCGCTTGGCCGCGCCTGGGCCGAGCACCACGCCATCCTGGCTGCCGTGCGAAAGGGTGACGCCGAAAAGGCGGCACGGCTGCTCTCGGCCCACATCGCCGGCAGCCGCGACCGCCTGGTGACTTCGCTGCATGACGAGCGGCGCGGCCTGCGCGCCAGGGGCTTTGCCGTCGTCGCTGCCTGATCCTCGGCCATCGTCGAATATTAGAACTTCAACAAGTTCGTCAGCTTGGGCGGGCTTGCAAGATGTTCGGCACAATGCTGTAGGAGGCGACGGACATCTTTAAACGACGGACGCATGGCCTCGCCCTTACGCACCGCAGCGCGGGTATTTTATTTCATACGCAACATCACCCGCGATGTGGCGCCGCAGGCTCTCTTTCGCCAACGGCTTGCGCGCCGGCTGGAGCAGGCACGGCTCTCCAGCAAAACGGTCCGTGATCGGGTCAACTACTACAACCGGCTCGACCATAGCTTCGTGCCGAGCGCGGCGGCGGTGCCCGCCAGTCAAATACCCAAGTTCGGGAGCATGTACTATTACGACCTGAAGGAGTTCGCCCGCTACTTCGATCGCCACCTGCTCATCGATCTCGAGTTCGGCGACGTCGTCGACGTTCCGGCGGTGCCATCAATCGTCAAGGATCGCCCGATCCGCAACGACAACGGCAACGCCGTGATCATGAAGCTCGACAAGTTCCGCCATTTCAACATGCCAAAGGACAATCTGTCCTTCGCCGACAAGCGCCCGATGGCGGTCTGGCGCGGTCATTTCAACAATCCGATCCGCAAACGGTTCGTCGATGCCGTGCGCGACCTGCCGTCTTGCGATGCCGGCTCGCCCAAGCCAAGCGCCCCGGAGAACTATCGCAAGCCGTATCTCACGATCGCGCAGCAGCGGCAGTTCCGCTACATCGTCTCGCTCGAAGGCAATGACGTGGCGACGAACCTCAAGTGGATCATGAGCTCGAATTCGCTCTGCCTGATGCCGCCGCCGACCTACGAAACCTGGTTCGCCGAGGCTGAGCTCGAGGCCGATGTTCACTACGTGCCTCTGGCGTCGGATTTTTCGGACGTCGCCGACAAGATCGCCTATTTCGAAAAACACCCGGCGGAAGCCCAACGCATCATAACGGCGGCCAACGCCTATTGCCGCCGGTTCAGCAACGAAAAGGACGAGCGGGCGGTATCGCTGCTCGTCCTCTACAAATATTTCGTGCTCAGCGGCCAGATCGAACCCGACCCGGAGGTCTGGCGTTTTATCGCCGGCTGACCTCCGCGCGTTTTCGGGCGCGGAGCACGGCGCGGATTCTTAGATATCGCTGCGGTCGAGCACCAGGTCGGCGGGGCCGAACCGGTTCTTGGCGGTGAGCTGCTGGTGCCAGTAGGGATAAAGCACCGGCGGGCGGCTGACGTCGTCGAGGCGCAGGCGCTCGTCCAGGGACAGCGTCAGGCTGGCCGCGGCGAGGTTGTCCTTGAGTTGGGCTTCGTTGCGGGCGCCGATCACCAGCGAAGAAACGGCCGGGCGGCCGAGCAGCCAGGCAAGCGCCACCTGTGCCGCCGAAACGCCGCGCGCCTTGCCGATTTCGACCAGAACGTCGACGATCCGCCACAACCTTCCCTCGTCCCGGATCGGCGGTTCGGACCAGCCGCCAAGCTGGCGGGCCGTCGGGCTGTCGCGACGGTATTTGCCCGACAGCAGGCCGCCGGCCAGCGGGCTCCACACCAGCACGCCAAGACCCTGGTCGACCGAGATCGGCAGCAACTCGTACTCCGCCTCGCGCGCTTCCAGCGTGTAGTGGATCTGCTGCGTGACGAAGCGCGGCTGATGATGGCTGTCGCTGATCGAGAGCGCCTTCATCACCTGCCAGCCCGAATAATTGGAACAGCCGACATAACGGATCTTGCCCTGGCTGACCAAAGTGTCGAGCGCAGCGATCGTTTCCTCCAGCGGCGTGACCCCATCCCACTCATGCAGGAAATAGATGTCGATGACGTCGGTCTTGAGCCGCTTCAGGCTCCGCTCGCATTCCCGGATCAGGTGATGGCGCGACAGGCCTTCGTCGTTGGGGCCGTTTCCGATCCGCATGCGCGCCTTGGAGGCGATGAGCACATCGTTCTTGCGCTTGCCGCCGAGCGCCTCGCCGACGATCTCCTCCGACAGGCCGTTCGAATACACGTTGGCGGTGTCGATGAGATTGATGCCGGCATCGATGCAGGTATCGATGATGCGGCTCGCCTCCGAGAGATCGGATTTGCCGACGGCGGCGAACGGGCCCGTCCCGCCGAAGGTCATCGTGCCAAGGGTCAATGTCGAAACCTTCAGGCCGGAACGGCCAAGCGTGCGGTATTCCATGTCAGGTCCTTGCGATTTGTTTTGAAGAGGCGCGCCGTCGCGGGCGCCGGGAAGAGGCGAAAGTATTTGTAGGACAATTCGGGCGGCTTGTCGCCCCGCCATCGATACGGGCCGATCACATATCGGCTGGTCCAGCGTTGCCGGCTCCTGCTCGCAATAAAACCGTCATTGCGCGTCTGTATCTCAGTCGGCTTACGGAGTTGTGTTTCCGGCCGCGGCCGGAGCGCATCTGAGGCGAAAGTGGCTGACAGGCAGGAGCTGCGCAATGAACGAGGTCAAGACGAATTCCGGAGCCAAGGACTGGCTGGAAGCCGAACTCGAGGACACGCTCGACGAGGACTATGAGCTGGAGATTTCCGAGCCCGCGCTCTCGCTCGAGATCGCCAGGATCTACAAGAAGTCGCATCCGCCCTCCATCGAGCGGACGACCTATTTCCGCGAGCTGCTGCGTCTGCAGTCGGAGCTCATCAAGCTGCAGTCCTGGGTTGCCTACCACAAGAAGAAGCTGGTGGTGATCTTCGAGGGACGCGACTCGGCCGGCAAGGGCGGCGTCATCAAGCGCATCACCCAGCGCCTCAATCCGCGCATCTGCCGCGTCGTCGCGCTGCCGGCGCCGACCGAGCGTGAAAGATCGCAATGGTATTTCCAGCGCTACGTGCCGCATCTGCCGGCGGGCGGCGAGATCGTGCTGTTCGACCGCTCCTGGTACAACCGATCGGGCGTCGAGCAGGTGATGGGCTTTGCCAATGCGGATCAGGTCGAAGAGTTTTTCCGCGACGTGCCGGAATTCGAACGCATGCTGGTGCGCTCCGGCATCACGCTGGTGAAATACTGGTTCTCGATTACCGACGAGGAGCAGCAGATGCGCTTTTTGATGCGCATCCACGATCCGATGAAGCAGTGGAAGCTGTCGCCGATGGACCTGCAGTCGCGCGTGCGCTGGGAACAATACACCAAAGCCAAGGAAGAGACCTTCGCCCGTACCAACATCAAGGAAGCGCCGTGGTTCATTGTCGAAGGCAACGACAAGAAGCGGGCCCGACTGAACTGCATCGATCACCTGCTGCAGCAAATGCCTTACGAAGACGTGCCGCATGAGGAGATCACGCTGCCGGAGCGCGTCTTCAACCCGGCCTACGAGCGCCAGGTGCTGCCGCGCGAGCTTTATGTGCCGTCGAAGTATTGAGCACTTCCCCATCTCCCACAGAGGGAGAAGGGGGAGCCTAGCTTACGCGCGCCCGATCATCACATGCGTCGCGTCGGCGGTCGCGACCTGGCTGGTGCAGCGGTAGCCGAGCTTCGGCATGTCCAGCCCGGCGAAAAGATGCTCGCCGGAGCCGAGCAGGATCGGCGAGATCGCGAGATGCATCTCGTCGATCAGGCTTTCCTTCAGATATTGCCGGATCGTGGCGACGCCGCCGCCGACCCGCACATCCTTGTCCTTGGCGGCCGTCTTCGCCTGTTCGAGCGCCGAATGGATGCCGTCGGTGACGAAGTAAAACGTCGTGCCGCCTTCCATTAAGATCGGCGCCCGCTTGTGATGGGTGAGCACGAAGACCGGCACGTGATAGGGCGGGTTGTCGCCCCACCAGCCTTTCCAGCTCTCGTCCGGCCATTCGCCGCGGACCGGCCCGAACATGTTGCGGCCAAGGATCCAGGCGCCGACATTCTCAAAACTGCGCGCGGCGAAGCTGTCGTCGCTGCCGGTGGTGCCGCCGTCTTTGCCGATCACCATCTCACGAAAGGTGCGCGTGCCGATCATCCATTTATGCAGTCCTTCGCCGCCGACGCCGAGCGGGCTTTCGAGAGTCTGATCGGGGCCGGCGCCGTAACCGTCCAGCGACAGGGTGAAAGCGTTGACGCGCAGCTTTGACATGATCGCCTGAACTAGTTGCATTTTGCAAGCAGTCATGGAGTAGCTTAACTGATTGCATTATGCAAGCGGAATTTTCCGGCGAGCGATCAACTCGTCGGGCGGCGCCCAGGTGACGCGGCGAGGGCCTGGGCCTAGCCCCTCAGCATCTCCGCAACGGTCGGCGCGAAATAGGTGAGGACACCGTCGCAGCCGGCTCGCTTGAGCGCGAGAAGCGATTCCAGCATCGCCTTTTCGCCGTCGATCCAGCCATTGGCGCTGGCCGCCTTGATCATCGAATATTCGCCCGACACCTGGTAGGCGAAGGTCGGCATCTGAAACTCGTCCTTCAGCCGGCGGATGATGTCGAGATAGGGCAGCCCAGGCTTCACCATCAGCATGTCGGCGCCTTCGGCCAGATCCTGCTCGGCCTCGCGCACGGCTTCATCGGAATTCGCGTGGTCGATATAATAGGTCTTCTTGTCGCCCTTGAGCAGGCCGGCGGTGCCGACTGCCTCGCGATAGGGGCCGTAGAAGGCCGAGGCGAATTTCGTCGCATAGGACATGATCGCCACGTCCTGGAAGCCGTTGGCGTCCAGCGCGTCGCGGATCGCGCCGATGCGGCCGTCCATCATGTCGGACGGCGCGATGATGTCCGCGCCGGCGGCTGCCTGGATGACGGCCGCGGCCGTGACCTGCTCGACGGTTTCGTCATTGACGATGATGCCGTCGCGCACGATGCCGTCATGGCCATGGCTGGTGAATGGATCGAGTGCCGCGTCGGTAATGATGCCGATCTCCGGCACCGCGTCCTTGATGGCGCGGGTGGCCCGGTTGATGACATTGTCGGGATCGAGGATATGCGAGCCCGTCTGGTCGCGCAGCGAAAGCTCGATGTTGGGGAAAGTCGCGATCGCCGGGATGCCGAGCTTGGCGGCGCGCTCCGCTTCCTTCACCGCGAGGTCGACCGACAGGCGGTAGACGTCCGGCATGGCGGCGATCGGCTCGCGCACATTTTTGCCGTCGACGACGAAGATCGGCCAGATCAGATCGTTCACCGAGAGCTGGTTTTCCTGCACCAGCCGGCGCGACCAGTCGGCCTTGCGCATGCGCCGCAGCCTGCGGCTGCCTGTGATCTCGTCGACGCTGCGGGCGCCGGCAGGCTTTGCGGGGGTAAACTTGTTCATCGCCAGAACTCTGTTGTCGTCCCGGCTTTTACCATGCGCCCCTGCCGCTGACCAATGCGACACGATTGTGCCAGTTGCTTCCGCGAAGAACGAGGAGAGGGGATCGCCGGCGCTGGAGCACTTCCCTTCTCCCTTGACGGGGAGAAGGTGCCGGCAGGCGGATGAAGGGCAGCCGACGTTTACGGCTGTCCATTCCCCGACAGAATCTGTGCCGCGCCCTTCACAGCCACGCGAAAAGCCTCGTCGAAGCTGACGCCGCGCACCTGCCATTGATAGGTCTTGCCGTCTTCGGCCAGCCGCCAGTCGGCGATCCAGCCCAATTCCTTGTCGTTCCACACGATGCTGCCGGCGAGCGCCCGGTCGGCACCCGCCTGCCGGGCGAGCTGGTCGAGCTTTGCCATATCGGCAGTGCGCAGCGCCTTGTCGTCGAGGCCGGCGAGCTGGTCAGCCTTTGGAAAGCTGACATACACCGAGAGCGGCGCCGTCGCGTTGGCAAAGGATTCGCGCATTGACTGGCCGCGATCCTCGTCGGCCGTCAGCACGAAATGTTGCGCCCCTTGCTCGGCCGTTATGAAGACGGCAATCAGCGGCCGCTCGCCGTGCCATGGCTTGCTGCCGAGCTGCGCCAGGAGCTTGTCGACGACTGTGGGCTTGTAGAGGCAGGTGAGATCGTGCGGCCGGTCATGCGTGCCTTGCTCGTCATGGATCGGAACGCCTTCCAGCCGGTCGCGGTAGCGGAAGGATTGGACAAAGTCGGCCGCCTTATTGCGCAGCGCCAGCATCTCCGGCTTCTGCGTCAGCCGCTGATCGCCTGAAACCTTGACCAGCACCTTGTCCAGACAATCCTTGAAGCCGATCTCGCGATTAGCCTCGCCGGTGCCGGTGACGATCGTCTGCGCCAGGTAGAGTTCGGAGGCTGCCTCGGCGGCGGCCGGCGCAACTCCCAGAAAGAGGAGACCTGCCAATCCAGCAACGAGACGAGAAACCCCAGCCATGTCGATTAGCTCGAAATCTGTCGCGCCGCCTACGCGCGACACTTTGCCGGTTACCTAACACCGGAAGCGGCTGGCCGCCAGCGCGGCGTTGCCGCCATTGACGCATCCTTATGCCGCCTTTAGCACTTCAATCCCCCTGGAAGGGCGGAGAGGAGGATTCTCTGGCGATGGATTTTGGCGGAGGCGACGAGATTCGCTTCGAGCGTCTCGGCAAGGCGGGCGTCGTCACACTGACGCGGCCGCAGGCGCTCAATGCCGTCACCCATCGCATGGTCAAGGCGCTTGGCAAGGCGCTTGACGCCTGGGAGGGCGATGCCGGCGTCGCCGTCGTCGTCGTCAAGGCTGAGGGCAGGGCGTTTTCCGCCGGTGGCGATATTCTGCACATTTACGAGGCGGGCCGCGCCGGCAAGCCGCCGGTCGACTTCTTCGCCGACGAGTATCGTCTCAATGCCCGCATCGCCCGCTTCAGGAAACCCTATGTCGCGCTGATCGACGGCATCGTCATGGGCGGCGGGGTCGGCATTTCCTTCCACGGCTCGCACCGCGTGCTGACCGAGAACGCGCAATTCGCCATGCCGGAAGTCGGCATCGGCTTCTTCCCCGATGTTGGCGCCAGCCATTTGCTGCCCGATCTCGGCGGCAGCTTCGGCATGTATCTGGGGCTGACGGGAAACCGCATCCGCTATGGTGATGCCCTGTGGTCGGGCCTCGCCACCCACACGATCAAGGCCGAGGACCAGGCGGGGCTTCTTGACGAGCTGGCGACAAGCGGCGACGCGAACGCGGAGTTGCGCGATTTCTTCACACCCGCAAGACGCGAGACCGAGCGGCAGGATCTGGAATCGATCGCCCGCCATTTTTCGCAACCCTCGCTCGCCGCTATCGTCGCCAGCCTGGAACGAGCATCCGCCACCGACGCTTTCGCCGCCAAGACGCTGGCGACGATCAGGACGCGTTCGCCGACCAGCCTCAACGTCGCCTGGCGCGAGATCAGCGCCGGGTCGACGCTGTCGATGGACGAGTGCATGAAGATGGAGTTCCGCATCCTCAACCGCATGCTGGCCGGCCACGACTTTTATGAAGGCATCCGCGCCGCCATCATCGACAAGGGTTCGAAGCCGGAATGGCGGCCCGCCAGCCTCGATGCGGTGAGCGCGGCCGATGTCGACGCGTATTTCGCGCCGCTCGGGGCCGGGGAGCTGGAGCTGTGAGCGAGGTCACCTCCAGGCGCGTGGTGCTGCAGCCCTCGACCACCGAGATCATCTTCGCTTGGTTCCAGCGGGTCATTGCCGGCTACTGCCTGCTGTTCGGTGTCCTCTACTGGGTCCGGCTGATCGGCATCTATCCGGGCGAGCTCTGGCGCTTCGACCTGATGCCGGTGCACTGGCAGGTGGCCGCGGCCACGCTTGCCGTTTTCTTTCCTTTCGCCGCCGCGGGCCTTTGGATGCTTGCCTCCTGGGGGCCGGTGATCTGGTTCATCTGCGCGGCGACCGAGACCGTCATGTATGCCGGCTTTCCCAATCTCTTCGGCCATCGGATCCTGATCGTCGTCTCACATGCCTGCGTGGCGCTGCTCTACATCGTCTTCCGCGTGGTCATCTGGCTGCAGAAGCGCCAGCTCAGGCAATAGCTTGCCGGGCGGCGTCAGGAACCTAGATACGAGGTCGGCGACTGCCCCAAAACCCTTGGCTAAATCTTTAGGTTAATTGTTCTTGCTCGCATGACCGTTCGTTAAGCCTCTTTCGAAACCTCTTACCGGTAAGCTCTTGTTAGCCCTGGCGTTTAAGTCGAATTTTATGAGTATTCGATAGTGTCGCGATCAAGGTGAAGAACAAAAAATCACCGGGCGACAAACGAGAGGCAAAGACAATGATCAATTCGCGTCCGGCGGCGAAGACCGCCAACGTTTCCGACGATCGCCGCGAGGCGATCCGTTCGCTGTACATGGAATCGCTGCAGCTGGTGGAGCGTCTGCATCGCCGTCTGCTTGACGTGATCAAGGACGAGTTCGACCGCAACGGCCGCTCCGACATCAACGCCATCCAGGCGCTGCTGCTCTTCAATATCGGCAATTCGGAGCTGACCGCCGGCGAGCTGCGCTCGCGCGGTTATTATCTCGGCTCGAACGTCTCCTACAATCTGAAGAAGCTGGTCGACCTCGGCTTCATCAACCACCAGCGCTCGCGCATCGACCGCCGCTCGGTCCGCGTCTCGCTGACGCCGAAGGGCAACGAGGTGGCCGAGGTCGTCGCCGGCCTTTACGAGCGCCATGTCGGCTCGATCGAGGCCGTGGGCGGCATCAACACCGACGAGTTCAAGCAGATGAACCGCGCGCTCCAGCGTCTGGATCGCTTCTGGAACGACACGATCGCTTACCGGATGTAAGCGGATTCGAAATCTGAGACGATCGAAGTCGCGCCGAAGAAGCGCGGCCGGAGGAAGCAATCAGGGCCGGTGCCGACAGGTGCCGGTTCTTTTCTTTTGCGAAAGCGCGCTGCAGCAGGGCGCTTGACCGCCGAGCAGCGCGCGTGGAAGCTCTGCAGGCAAAAGAGGAGGGCCTCATGCGTCATATCCTGCTTGCGATTTGCGCTGTGATCCTTGTTTCACCGGCCGCTGCCCGGACTCTCGGTTATGGCTCCAAGGCCGGAATGGAGGTTACGGTCGTCAAGAAATCCGGCATCAACACCTCGCATGCCAGCATCCTGACCAAACATACGAGGCAGAACGCCATCGGTTACTGCCGCGACTATGTCGGTAAGGTGACCGAGGATTGCATCGCTAAGGAAATGAAAACGCCCTTGCATCTGGAGGTCACAGCGGACTGCAAGAGCGGAAAATTCACCACCTTTTACGGCGCCAACATGCTGTTTCAGGGGCGCAGCCCCGCCGGAAGCGAGACGGATTATCAGATCACCGACACCGACGAGAACGTGGTGCTCGATGGCTCGGGGGCCGCGGGCTACGACTACACGCTGGAGCAGTTCAAAGCCCTCTGCCCGAACCGGGTGAAATAGGGGCAAACCGAGGATGACGGCGGGCATCTGGTGAACCCGCCGCTATCGGCGATGCCAAAATGCCTCGGTCCCATTTTTTGATCATCTTGCCGGATGCAAATCGCGGGCCAAGGTCACGTTGCCGCCATAATCGCAGTGAAAGCGAGAATGCGGGTGATGCTGCGGGCCGAGGCCCTGCGCTTCCTGGAGCAGGTGTCGTGGTCCTATGTTTTCACGCCCCTGCTGACGCAAGTCATGGTTGGCTAATTGTTAAGATTGCCGACCCTAGAGTGCGGGCAACCCGCCAGTAGAGCGAACTGAGCGAGATTAGATATAGCTAAAATGTCTGGAACATCCATGAGAACCAGCCGCCGTTTCTTCCTGACCGGAGCCTCTGCGCTCGCCGCCGCCGTCGTCGCCGGCCATGCCAGCGCGCAGGATGTGATCGGCGACATTCTGAAATCCTCGACCCGCGGTAATTGGGACGACCAGTTCGACGCCCGTGCAAGCGAGACCGGCAAGGTTGCCTCGACGCTGCCGATCTTCAGCCTGCAGACCGTAGCCTTCACCGAGCAGGCGGTGGCGCAGTACCAGGGCATTGTCGGCCAGGGCGGCTGGGAGCAGGTTCCGGCAACCAAGAAATTGCAGCTCGGCGTCGACGATCCGGATGTCGTGCCGCTGCGCAAGCGGCTGATGGTCTCGGGCGACCTGTCGCAGAGCGCCGGCATTTCGACGGCGTTCGATTCCTATGTCGACTCGGCGGTCAAGCGCTTCCAGCTCCGTCACGGCTTGCCGGCCGACGGCTCCATGGGCAAATACACTTATTCGGCGATGAACGTGCCGGCGCCGATCCGGCTTGGCCAGCTGCAGACCAATCTGCAGCGGCTGCGCGAGAAGGCGGGCACGCTCGGCGACCGCTATGTGCTGGTCGATATTCCGGCCGCGCAGGTGGAAGCCGTCGAAAACGACCGCGTCGTGCTGCGCCACACCGCGATCGTCGGCAAGATCGACCGCCAGACGCCGATCGTGAATTCCAAGATCAACGAGATCATCGTCAATCCTTACTGGAACGCGCCGGTCTCGATCGTGCGCAAGGACATCATTCCGCTGATGCGGAAGGACCCGAACTACCTCAAGGACAGCCACATCCGGCTGTTCGCGCCTGACGGAAGCGAGGTCGATCCGATGACCGTCGACTGGTCGACGGACGATGCCGCCAAGTACCGCTTCCGCCAGGATCCCGGCGCCGGCAACGCCATGGCCTCGGTCAAGATCAACTTCCCGAGCCCGGACGGCGTCTACATGCACGACACGCCGCAGCAGAGCCTGTTCGGCAAGCTGATGCGCTTCGACTCTTCCGGCTGCGTGCGCGTCCAGAATGTGCGCGACCTCGTCACCTGGATCCTGCGTGATACGCCCGGCTGGGATCGCCAGCATTTCGAGGCGGCGATCAAGACTGGCGAGAATACGCCGGTTCAGGTGGTCAACCCGGTGCCGGTCCACTTCCTGTATCTGTCGGCATGGTCGACCGGACCCGGCGTCGTGCAGTTCCGCGACGACATTTACGGCCTCGACGGCAACAGCGAGCTGCAGATTACTTCTGCTCTGTAACCGATTGATATAAATTAAGAAAAGGCCGCTCTTGGAGCGGCTTTTTTGTTTGCATGTCCCCAAACAGTGCGCAGCGGTTTTGGCAGAGCGACATGCGTCGAAAAGTGAGACTTAAAACGCGAGCAGCTGGAATAGCATCATGGACGTCGCCGTCTTCATTCTCGTCGTGCTTGCTTTCGTGGCGCTTTCCGGCGCTCTCGTGCGGCTGGTGCGGGTGCCGCTCCCCGTGCTGCAGATTGTGATCGGCGCCGCGCTTGCCTGGCCGGCCAAGGGACTGCATGTCGAGATCGATCCGGAACTCTTCCTGCTGGTGTTCATTCCGCCGCTTCTGTTCGGCGATGCCTTCGCGGCGCCGAAACGGGAGCTGATCGAGCTGCGCCGGCCGATCCTCGATCTCGCCGTCGGGCTTGTCTTCTTCACCATCGTCGGCTTCGGGTATGCTCTGCACTGGCTGGTGCCAAGCATCCCGCTGGCGGTTGCGTTCGCTTTGGCCGCCGTGCTGTCACCGACCGATGCCGTTGCCGTGTCCTCGATCGTCGACCGCAATGTCGTTCCGGCTCGGCTGATGCACATATTGGAAGGCGAATCCCTGCTCAATGATGCCTCCGGCCTGGTCATGTTCCGCTTTGCCGTTGCGGCGGCGCTGACCGGCAGCTTTTCGTTCGCTGCCGCCTCGTTGAGCTTTCTTTACGCCGTGGCGGCCGGCATCCTCGCGGGCATTGCGGCGTTGTTCGTCGCCGCCAAGGCGCTGCAGGTGCTTGGCCGCATCGGCGGCACGCCGGCGGGGGCGCAGGTGCTGGTGATGGTTCTGCTGCCCTTCGTCGCCTATCTCATTGCCGAGCATGTCGGCGCTTCCGGCATTCTGGCCGCGGTCACCGCCGGCCTGGTTACGGGCACCTCCGGCATTTTCCGCCATCTCTCGGTTTCGGCGCGGATTCAGGCGATGTCGCTATGGTCGATGCTGACCTTCGTCTTCAACGGCGCTCTCTTCATCCTGCTCGGCCTGCAGCTTCCTGACATCATCCGCAGGGTCCCGCCGGAGCTCACCAGCCGGCACTGGCTGTTCGAGCCGGTGCTGACCGTGCTCATTTTGACGCTCTGCGTGATCGGCCTGCGCTTCCTCTGGATCTGGATCGGCGACATGGCATCGATGATCGCCGCGCGGCTCGGCAAGCGCAAGGCAGAGCCCTTTGGTTTCCGCGTCAGGCTTGCCGGATCGGTGGCCGGCGTGCGCGGCGCGATCACGCTTGCCGGCATCCTGTCGCTGCCGCTTGCGCTGCAGGATGGCTCGCCCTTTCCAGCGCGAGACGTGGTAATCTTCCTCGCCGCCGGCGTCATCATCTGCTCGCTGGTCATCGCCAGCCTTGCTTTGCCGAGGATCGCCCGCGGGCTGGTCGAGCCAGGCGAGGATCCGGGTGCGGCCGAGGAGCGGCGGGCGCGTGCGGGCGCTGCCAAGGCCGCCATCGCCAAGATCGAGAGCCTCGCCAGCGAGGGCGGCGAAGGCGAGGCGGCCGAGGCCCGGCTCGCGGTCGCCGACAGCATCGTTGCCGGCTACCGGCGCCGCATCGCGGCTTCCGACGAGGCCGAAGAGGCGCGCGCCGAGGCGCGCGAATCCGGGCGGCTGGAGCTTGAGCTCAGGCACGCCGGCATAGAGGCGGAGCGCGCCGCCGTGCGCGCCATGTTCCGCACCCGCCAGATCAACGACCACACGATGCGGGCGCTGCTTTCCGAGATCACTTTGACAGAAGCGCTGCTCAAAAGCCGGCGCGACCGGAAATAGTGTTCAGCCGATTTGCTTGGCGCAATCCGGCCAGCAAATTTCGCGCCGCAAACGTGGCGGGCTCCAAACAACTGTGTTAATGGCGCGGCGACCTCGCAGACCTCCGGCCCCAAGGGAAAGCAAGCCATGTCAAATGCCGCGGCAGCCTCCAACAAATTCGAATCCTTCTTCGAGACCACGCTTGCCGACGCCGATCCGGAAATTTTCGGCGCCATCCGCAACGAGCTTGGCCGCCAGCGCCATGAGATCGAACTGATCGCCTCGGAAAACATCGTGTCCCGCGCCGTGCTCGAGGCGCAGGGGTCGATCATGACCAACAAATATGCCGAGGGTTATCCGGGCAAGCGCTATTACGGCGGCTGCCAGTTCGTCGACGTGGCCGAGGAACTGGCCATCGAGCGCGCCAAGAAGCTTTTCGGCTGCAACTTCGCCAATGTCCAGCCGAACTCGGGCAGCCAGATGAACCAGGCCGTCTTCCTGGCGCTTCTGCAGCCCGGCGACACGTTCATGGGCCTCGATTTGAACTCCGGCGGCCATCTCACGCATGGCTCGCCGGTCAACATGAGCGGCAAATGGTTCAAGGTCGTTTCCTACGGGGTGCGCAAGGACGACCACCTGCTCGATATGGACGCGATCGAGAAGACCGCGCATGAGACGAAGCCGAAGCTGATCCTGGCCGGCGGCACGGCCTATTCGCGCATCTGGGACTGGAAGCGTTTCCGCGAGATTGCCGATTCGATCGGCGCCTATCTGATGGTCGACATGGCGCATATCGCCGGGCTAGTCGCCGGCGGTATGCACCCGTCGCCGCTGCCTTATGCGCATGTCGTGACCACGACGACGCACAAGTCGCTGCGCGGGCCCCGCGGCGGCATGATCCTGTGCAACGACGAGGAGATCGCCAAGAAGATGAACTCGGCGGTTTTCCCAGGCCTCCAGGGCGGCCCGCTGATGCATGTCGTCGCGGCCAAGGCGGTGGCGCTCGGCGAGGCGCTGAAGCCGAGCTTCAAAGCCTATGCCGAGAGCATCGTCGCCAACGCCAAGGCGCTGGCTTCGAGCCTGCAGGAAACCGGCCTCGACATCGTGTCGGGCGGCACCGACAACCATCTGATGCTGGTCGACCTGCGCCCGAAAAACGCCACCGGCAAGCGCGCCGAGGCGGCTCTCGGCCGCGCCAACATCACCTGCAACAAGAACGGCATCCCCTTCGACCCCGAAAAGCCGTTCGTCACCTCCGGCGTTCGCCTCGGCACACCGGCCGGCACCACGCGCGGCTTCGGCCAGGCCGAGTTCCGCGAGATCGGCAAGCTGATCGCCGAGGTGCTGGACGGGCTGAAGGCGGCGAATTCCGACGAGGGCAATGCGGCAGTCGAGGCTGCGGTCAAGGCCAAAGTCACGGCGTTGACGGATCGCTTCCCGCTCTATCCTTATCTCGGTTGACCGGAAGCCGCGCGTCATCTTTTATCCGCCGGCAGTGCGCCGTCCTGATTGGGCGGCGTCGCGAACTGGAGACTTGATGATGCGCATTTTCCATCTTGCCGCCTTGGCCCTGGTCGGCTCGCTGGCCGGTTTCGCCGTGTCCGGCGCGGCCGGGCAGGAGCAGGCGCAGCCAGAACCGGCCACAAACACCTTCGGCAGATGGACCACGATCATCGACACGCTCGACACCGGGCAGGATGCACACAAGACCTGCGCGGCCTCCGCAGCTTTCGTCGACGGCATCGGCAATGCTGGCACGCTAACGCTGTCGATCTCGACCGGCGACGCGCTGCCGCCGGATGCCTATCCCGCCATCATGATCGCCGTCGACAACAAGGACCTGCCGACCGGCAAGGACATCGCGGCGACCTTCGGCGACCCCGGCATCAAGGTTTCCGCGAAAGTCTATTCGAATGCCGTCGGCGGTCGTCCCAGCTGGACGGTCGACAACCAGGCGAAGACAAGTCTCGCTCTGCTGCGCGCCATGCGCAAAGTCACCTCGCTCGATGTTGTTTTTGGCAAGCAGACCGTCGCCAGCATTCCGATGGACGGCTTCACCAAGGCCTAC
>NZ_RZSN01000134.1:0-16755 GCF_003997315.1 Mesorhizobium sp. M1A.F.Ca.IN.020.04.1.1 | reverse complement strand
ACTCCAACTGGCGGAAGGCGCATCGGCCATTCTAGCCGAGCTTTTCGCCGGGGCTAAGTGCAAGACATCACACGAAGAAAGGTAAACGTGCTTTGGCGCGGCGTGACTTCTTCAATCCCGCCGCCGGCCGAATTTCGGCTTTACTCAGCCGGCCGGCCAATATCCCGATGCTCAGAACCGAAGCGTGATGTCTTTCGCTCCATAAACAAGCGGCCCGTGAGCAGAAAGCCACACTCCCCAAGAATAACAAGCTCGACTACCCGCGCTGGTTGACAGCAAACGCTCTTATGACATTATCCGCCCGGGATTTTCAGGAGAGCCACAGCATGAAGAAGATTTACGAGAAGCCTGTGTTGGTCCGCAAAGGCAAGCTTTCGACAATTGTCGCCGGCGGTCCTTCTACTGTTATCAATGGCGGCGGCCCGGCGAGCTGATCTGCCGGACAATCTGCTGTTGATGCCTGCCGACCCTGGCTCCTTCTTGCGATCCAGGAAATTCGCGGAACCGGCCATGAAGAAAACCTATGAGAAACCAAGGCTGGTCAAGAAGGGCAGGCTTTCGGCAGTCACCGCCAACGGCGCCACTTCGCTCACCTTCTGACCATTACAGCGCGTTGCACCGAAATTCAGGCAACGCGCTGCAATTCCTTGTTTTAATGCACTTCTTCTCCCGAAGCTGCGGCATCGTCTGGGCGACATAGTTCGTCTTTGACATATCCCATTCGTAAGCCGCCGCGCTTCGGCGACATGCATCAGAGCGCCAGCACGAGATCATCCAACACCATCTGCCAGTGATGTTTGGTCGACAGACGCACGCGCGTCACCGCCTTCAGCATCGGCGCGTATTGAACCGGCGCCAGCGCCGACAGCGTGACCTCGTCGCGCGCGATCAACTCGTCCCCCAGCCAGCTTTCGACCAGCGCGCTCTCCCCTTCCGAGCGCAGCCATGCGGCGCTCAGCATCACCGAATGGAAGCCGAAAGGCGCCGCACGGCCGAACTCTGCCGGATGGCCGCTGCTGGTATAGGCGATATAGGCGCCCGAGACGTTGCCGTTGACGTAGCCTTCGCTGTTCCTGGTGTGGTCACGCGACATGGCGTTGAGATTGTACCAGTCGAGCCCGGCGTACCCGGAAGGAATCTTGCTCAGGCCGCGCGTGGTGATGTCGTCGAAGCCGATGGTGCTGAGCGCCGCGTCGGGCTCAAGCGCCCCGGACGCAAGCAAGCCGAGGTCGGCCGGATAGGCCGACAGCGCGAGGCGCCGGTCGAACCCGCCGCCGGCGATCGCGACCTGATCGGCCTCGGCGGCGAGCGGGAAGCCGAAGGTGGTGGCCGCGCCGAGCGGGTGGCTTTCGAGCAGCTGGCCGTTGCCCATCACGGATAGGGTTGCGGTGGCCGCGGCCGGCGTCCTGCCGCTCACCATGCGCGCAGGGGTAAGGCCGACGGGCCTTGGCAGGCCCTCTCCGGCCAAACCGACAAGCGAGCCGGGCGCATCCGTCACGCGCACAGACTGGTTCTCGTTGGCGCCGCTGGCGCGCCAGCCGGGCGGCACGGAGACTGAAAAGCGAAAGGTTCCAGGCGAGCGGATCACGGCGCTGCGCCGCTTCGACGACATCGGGAAGTTGGCAAAACCGGCAGCGTTGCTTTGCGCCGCGACGATGAAGCGGCCGGACTCGTCGAACAGCCGCACCACGATGCCGGCAATCGGGCGGTCGGCCTGACCATAGGTTCCATCGCCGTCGACATCCATGAAGACGAAGGATGAGAAGTTCAGCTTGCCGGATGTCGGACCCCAGGCGGTGCGGGGTGCATAGTCGCCGGCCGGATTGGCACTGCCGCGCGCCCTGCGGCGCTTGCGCCGCCGGCGCAAAGCGAGCGCGATGAGGGCAATGGCGCCGGCGATGACAAGGACGGAGATGAAGAGAACGAGGGCGTTGTCAGCCACGGCGGGAGAGCGTTGGCTGGAGAAAAATACTCAAGCTGAAAAGCATAAGGTCCGCGTCCCCTCGTAGTCCTGCGAAAGCTAACGCGAGCCGTCGTTGCTGCACAGCCATTATTTGCGAGGGGCAGCGCTGACGTAATCTTCTCCCTTTGTTGTGGAAGAAGGTCAGGTCGCCAACTCCACCCACACCGGCGCATGGTCGCTGGCATTTTCCTCGGCACGCACCTCCCGATCGATGCCCGCTCCTTTCAGCTTCCGCACCAGCTTCTTCGACAACAGAATGTGGTCGAGCCGTAAGCCGGCGTCGCGCGGCCAGCGGTTCCGGCGGTAGTCCCAGAACGTGTAGAGCTTCTCCTCCTTCGGAAAGACCTTGCGCAGCGCATCCGTCCAGCCCTGATCGATCAGCGCCGCAAAGGCGGCGCGGCTTTCAGGCTGCACCAGCGCGTTGTCGTCATAGGAGCGGGTGGCGTAGATGTCGCGCGGCTCGGGCACAATGTTGAAGTCGCCGGCAAGCACCACCGGCAGGCCGGTGTCGAACAATTCGCTCGCATGCGCCGCGAAGCGCTGGTGCCAGGCGAGCTTGTAGGTGAATTTCGGCCCGGGCTGCGGATTGCCGTTCGGCGCGTAGAGGCAGGCAATCACGATGCCGTTGACCGCCGCCTCGATGTAGCGCGCCTGGCGGTCGGCATCGTCGCCGGGCAGCGCGTCGCGTGTCAGCACCGGCTCGGCGCCGCGAGCCAGGATGGCGACGCCGTTCCAGGTCGGCTCCCCCTTCCACACCGCGCCATAACCGGCCTTCGCCAGCCGGGTCAGCGGAAACTGCGTGTCGCGGGATTTCAGTTCCTGCAGGCAGACGACGTCGGGCTTGGCTTTGACGAGCCAAGCCAAGAGGTTTTCCAGCCGGCTGTTGATGTTGTTGATGTTGAAGGTGGCGAGTTTCATTTGCCGAAGACGCCTCTTCATTCGTCATCCTCGGGCTTGACCCGAGGATCCATGCCGTGACCATCGCCGTGGAACTCTGCGGGGGCAAAATTCTGAGCCGTTGCAATGCCTTAGCGTCACGGCATGGATCCTAGGGTCTGCGCCGCGTCGCTTCGCTCCTTGCTTCGCCCTAGGATGACGAAGCGAGAGGCGCCATCCGAGCTTTTATCGTCTCCGCCACCGTCTTCAGGTGATCCGCCACCGAAAAACCCGACACCGCCTTGCGGGGCTTGAGATCGTGGTCGCCGTCCTCCAGCCAGACCACCTCTATTGCCGCTGACAGCCCGTAGGTCGCGACCTCGTCCCTGGTGCCGAACTCGTCGCGCGTGCCCTGGAAGATCAGCGTCGGGGTCTTCAGGTCGGTGAGATGTTTTGTCCGCAGTTGCTCCGGCTTTCCCGGCGGATGGAAGGGGTAGCCCAGACAAACCAGGCCAGCGATCTCGCCCTTGGCAAACATCTCGTCGGCGACCATCGAGGCGACGCGCCCGCCCATCGACTTGCCGCCAATGATGAGCTTGCCGGTCAAGCCTTTGGCGCGCAGATCGCCGATCGCCTTGACATATTCCGGGTTCACCGTCTCGGCGCGCGGCGGCGGCTTGCGATGGCCAAAACGGCGCGCAGCCATGTAGTGGAACTCGAAGCGCGCGACGCGGAAACCGGCGGTGGCGAGAGCCTTCGCTGTCACGGCCATTGAGGCCGAGTCCATCGCCGCACCGGCGCCATGCGCGAGCAGGACGGTGACAGGGGCGGAGTCGGGGCCGTCGAAGAGGAAGTAGGTCATCGGGCGGGCTTCCTGGCAAGGCCGCACTCCGTCTCAGGCCCGAACATCTCGCTCACCGGCCATGTGCAAATCCACGAACTGGATCCCCTTCTGCGCCAGTCTTGCCCATTCGGACTCCGCGTCGAGCTCCAGATAGCGCGCCCACAGCCGGCGGGCTTCGGCCAGATTGCCGGCGTCGAACTCAAGCCGGGCCAGGTTGAACACCGGGTCGGCATAGGCCTTGTCGAGCGCCATCGCCTTCTGCAGGTGCCGCCGCGCCGACGCGACCTTGCCTTCGTCGCCCACCAAGCCGGCGAGGTTGAACCAGGCTTCGACGAAGCCGGGATCGAGCTTTATCGCGCGGGCATAATCATGCGCGGCTTCCGCTGCGCGGCCGGCGCCGCGCAGGCAGTTGGCGCGGTTGAAGGCGGCGATGGCATCTTTTGGATCGATCGCCATGCAGCGCTGGTAGAGCGCTGCGGCCTCGTCGTGCCGCCCCTCCTCTTCCGCGGCTTCCGCCTCGGCGAACAGCTCCTCCAGCGTGTCGTCTTCCGGTGAGCCGAGGTCGAAGAGAAGCTGGCCGTCGAGCTCGCTGCGGCCCTCGTCGAGATAGATCGCGTCCGGCCGGCCATGCTGCGAACCGAGATTGAGCGACTTGGCGGTGAGCGAGGCGACCGGGCCGGAGCGATGCACCGAGCGCGCGATCGCGCCCCATGTCGCGCCGCTGGCGATCAACCCGGCATATTTTCTGGCCAGGATCAGGTCGCGGAAGGAATAGGGTTCGCCGTCATGTTCGAAGGCGTCGAACAGCGACAGCATGTCGAGATCGCTGGCGGCAAGCCGCGACTGGTCGATCAGCGACTGCCGGGACAGCGACGACGCCTGAGGCGCCATCAACAAGCCGAGCAAGCGCAGGAAGCCGTTTTCGCTGACCAATTCGCGCCCGGCTTCGCGCTCGGCCTGCACGCGGCGCTCGATGTCGCCATCGCCCGTTCTTGCCGTGGCCGCCTTGGCCAGCAGCGTGCGGCCGAACACGACGTGGGTGGTGCGACGGGTGACGCCGCGCCTCAACTCGGCATGGCGGCGCTCGACCTCGCGCGCGGCGAGCCTGAGCGGAAACGCGGCCAGCGGGCCGACGGCGCCGAACACGGCGCCGGGGAGGATCACCGGCCCTCCCGTCACTTCTTGCTCTTGCCGGCGGCTTTCAACAGGTTCGCTTTCAGCGGGTTCTCAGGCGCGCCGCCGGCGGCGGCCGCCTTCTTGGCGGGCTTGGCCGGCGCCTCCTCGGCCTTGCTCTTCGACTTGGCCGGCGGCTTGGCCGACTGCGACAGGCTCGCTTTCAGCGCATCCATAAGGTTGATGACATTGCCGCGTTCGGGCGCCGCCGCGATGATCGGCTTGTGGCCTTTGAGCTTCTCGCGGATCATCCCCATCAGCGCCACTTCGTAGCGATCCTCGTAATTCTTCGGATCGAAATGAGTTTCCTTCTGCTTGATCAGCGCCTGGGCGAGATCGAGCATTTCCGGATCCGGCGTGCCGGCCGGGATGTTGCCGAAATATTCAGCCGTGCCGCGCACTTCGTTGGGGTTCCTCAAGGTGCAGACGAACATGCCGTTCTCGCGCGGGCCGATCGTCACCACGCGCTCGCGGCTGGAAAGGACCAGGCGGGCGATCGCCAGCTTGCCGGATCTGCGCATCGCTTCGCGCAGCACCGCGAAGGTCTCCTCGGCCATGGCGCCGTCCGGGGCAAGGTAATAGGGCGAGTCCTGATAGATGACGTCGACCTCATTCTCGTCGACGAAGGCCTCGATGTTCATCGTGTGGTTGGATTCGATCCGGACCGCGTCGAGATCGGCATCATCGATGATGATGTACTGCTTGTCCTCATACTCGTAGCCCCGGACCAGGTCCGAGCGTTCGACCAGGCCGAGTTCGGGGTCGACCGGCTTCATGTTGATGCGGTTGTGGGTCTTCTTGTGCAGCTGGTTGAACGAGATGCGCTCGCTCGCGCTGGTGGCCGGATAAAGCCGGACCGGACAGCTGACGAGGCTGAGCTTGAGGTAACCTTTCCAACTTGCCCTGGGCGCCATGATGAACTCCTACGCGGCCATGCACTGACAGTTTTACTTTTTTGGAAGCCTGATCTTTGCCGAAAACCGGTTTCCCACTTTTCGGGATCATGCTCCGGCGCTTCGTCCGAAGGACGGTTGGCGCTCCGGAAATGCTACACCGACCCTTGATGGTACATGCAAATTGCTGACGAAGTGTTCTTGGGCCGGTTGGCGCGGAGGATAATTCAAATTGTAGGAAGCGTCGATGGAGATGGAAACCGAACGCTGGCAGGACAGAGGGGGGTGTGACGGATCGCCAACGCCTGCGGTTTACTTTCCCTCAACCACCGGCAAATCCCTGGCGGCCTCGTCGATCTCCGCCCAGGGATCGCCCGAGGTCTCCAACAGTCCCGGCAGCGAGGCGTAGTTCAGATCCTCGGGCGCGTCGATAGCCTCCAGATCGGTCCAACTCATCGGGGTCGATGCCGGCAGGTTGGTGCGGGCGCGCAGCGAATAGGGAGCGGCGGAGGTGTGGCCGCGGGCGTTGCGGTGGAAGTCGATGAAAATGCGCTTCTTGCGGTTTTCCTTGCCCATGACGGTGACGAAAGTGTCGGGCGCGCTTGCCGCGAGCAAAGTGGAAATGGTGCTCGAGGCCTGGTGCAGTTTCTTCCAGTTCTGCTTGCGCGTCACCGGCACTGTGATGTGGATGCCCTTGCCGCCGGACGTCTTTGCAAACGGCACCAGGCCGAGGCTCTCCAGTCCGCCCTTGATGTGGACGGCCGCCTCGACCACCTCGCGCCAGGAAATCCCCTCGCCCGGGTCGAGGTCGAAGACGATCTGGTCGGGCTTGTCGAGCTTGGTGCGGTGCGTGCCCCAAGTGTGGAACTCGACGACGCCAAACTGCGCCAGTGCCAGATAGCCCTTGGCGTCCTCGACCGAGAGGTAGGTCTTGGGCTCGCCTTCCGAACTGATGCTCTCGAACACCGCCACCGAAGGCGGCATGCCGGTGAAGGCGTGGCGTTGGAAGAAGCAGTCCTGCGGCCGCCCCGTCGGGCAGCGCACCAGCGACACCGGGCGGCCGATGATGTGCGGCAGCATGAAATCGCCTACCAGCGCGTAATAGACGGCAATGTCGAGCTTGGTCGGCCCGGTCTTGCCGAACAACCGCCGCTCCGGATTGGTGACCCAGATGGTGGCGAGGTCGGACTCGGCGATCAGCCGCTTGCGCTTGACCGCAACCGGCGTGGTCAGGCCGCCGACATCGCGCAGGCCGCGGAAGACGCCGTGGCGGATCGCATTGTCGGCGGTGCGGTTCGAATAACGGACGCGTGCTGACAGCAGCGGCTTCACCCAATGCATCTCGCGCATGATCTCGCGCGGCACGCCTTCGGGCGGCGTGGCGCCGGCGGTCAGCCGCTCCAGCCGGGTCAGCAGGTCGGTCGCCATGTCGCGGTCGAAGCCGGTGCCGACCTTGCCGCGATAGTGCAATTCGCCGTCGACGAACTCGGCCATGCCGAGCGCCGCAAGCCCTTCCGCCCGGTCGGAGACGGTGTAGCCGGCGATGACGAAGTCATCCGTCTTTTGCGCCTTGGCTTTGGTCCAGCTCTTGGTGCGGCCGCTCATGTAGATGGCATCGGCGCGCTTGGAGACGACGCCTTCCAGCCCAAGGTCCGAGGCCTGGTCGTAAAGCCCGCGCCCATCGCCCTCGACGTGGTCGCTGTACTGGATGGCGGAGTTTGCCGCCTGGCCGGCGAGCAGTTCGGCAAGCAGCGCCTTACGCTTCTGCAGCGGCGCCCTGCGCAGGTCCCAGCCATCGAGATGCAGGAGATCGAAGGCGTAGAAATGCAGCTTCGAGCCGGCGCCCTGGGCCAGCGCGTCCTGCAGCAGCGCGAAGCGCGAGATGCCCTTGTCGTCCAGCACCATGATCTCGCCGTCGATGATCGCCCGGCTGGCCGGCAGCCGCGAAAAAGCCTGCGGCAGGTCGCCGTAGCGCTTGGTCCAGTCGAGGCCGCCGCGGGTGATCAGCCGCACATTCCCGTCCACGACATGCGCCATGGTGCGGTAGCCGTCGAATTTGATCTCGTGCAGCCAGAGCGTGCCGGTGTCCTCGCCACCGGGCGGCTCGCTTACCTGCGCGGCGAGCTGCGGCTCGATGCGGCTTGGCGGGTCTGCCTTGACCGCGCCGGGCAGCGCGCCGGGTTTCAGCGAGCCAGGTTTCGGCGGCAGGCGCTGCGGCTTCTTCGGCGGCGCCGCCAGTTCCTCGATGCGCCGGCCCGACTTGACGCTTTCCGGCCGCGCTTCGAGAATGTCGAGCTCGGAGTCGGAGGCGAGATCGCGCTCCTTGAAAAGCAGCCAGTTCTTCTTGTTCTCGTCCTCGCCGGGCTTGGGCTTCAGCCGGGTCAGCATCCAGCCGCCATTGAGCTTCTGGCCGGCGAGGCGGAACTTGAAGGCGCCGGTGCGCAGGCTCTTTTCGACATCCTCCATCGGCGCCCAGGTGCCGGTGTCCCAGACGATCATCGGCCCGCCGCCATACTCGCCCTCGGGGATGACGCCCTCGAAGTCGATATATTCGATCGGATGATCCTCGGTCTCGACCGCGAGGCGCTTGTCGGCCGGATTGAGCGAGGGCCCGCGCGGCACCGCCCAGCTCTTCAGCACGCCGCCGACTTCGAGGCGCAGATCGTAGTGATCGGCGGTGGCGTGGTGCTTGTGGATGACGAAGCGATTGCCGCTTTCGCCTGCCGTGCCGCCCGCCGGTTCTGGGGTGCGGGAGAATTCGCGCTTGGCGCGGTAGGTTTTGAGTTGGGGAGCTGGCATGGGTTAAGTGCCGAAGCGCGTAGCCGACAGTGGCAAGGGCCGCGATCCTTCGCGCCCCCGAGCCCGCGCGGTCGTCATCCTCGGACTTGACCCGAGGATCCATGCCGTGACCTTTACCGCCGAGTGCAGCCGAGCAGAACTTGGACCGTCGTGACGCGTCCAGGTCACGGCATGGATCCCAGGGTCTCCGCGACGTCGCTTCGCTCCTGCTCCGCCCTGGGATGACGAAGGCACTCCACTCAATCGTCGGTTGCCGGCGTCAATTCCAGCTCGGCCGGCGTCAGACCCTGCCGCAGCTGGCTCAGCCGGAATTCGTCGACCCAATAGGCCTCGCCGTCGACCAGCACGCGGGCGCTGTAGGTGCCGCCGGAAAAGCTCTGCGCAGTGACGTAGACCTTGTGGCGGTCGAGCGCCTTCTTCACCGCGGCGCGGCGGGACTTTTCTCTGGCGACGGGACTGGCCATGGCTCACTCTGTAGACGCTGGCGCTGAACAGTCTCTAAGGATGAATGAGAGCGGGGGGCGAGTCAATTTGGCGGGGCGACGGAGCGCCAAGCTCCCGTCAAGCGGGCGAGACGGCCGGCAGGCCAGACAAGAGAGGCACCGGAAGGACCGAGGCGTTTGAGCCAATAAGGGCCGCCGCTTTGTTGCTATCGATCTTCCAACAAGAAACTACGATGCGTCGGCGGGACAGCGCCCCCTCTGCTCTGCCGGCATCTCCGCCACAACAAGGGGAAGATTGGCTGTCGCCAGCGCCGCGCCCTATCTTGGAGTGCAACGAGGGAAGCACATGTCTCACATCCGGGCGATGACGAAGAACGATCTGCCAGCCGTCTCGCGGCTGCTGGGAGGATCCTGGCGGCGGACCTATTCGCCGATCATGGGTGAGGAAACCGTGGCCCGGCTCTCCGACGAAAAACATGCGCCCGACAAGCTCGCCGAAGAGCTCGCCGACGACAACAAGATGTCGTTCGTGGCCGAGCGGACCGACGGCTCGATCGCCGGCTATGCGATGGCAGCGATGGACGAGAGGGGCGATGTCATGCTCGACCGGCTGCATATCGAGCCGGAAGAGTTCGGCAGCGGCCTCGCCGTCGACCTCTTGCACGCGGTGCTTGCGGCCCATGCCGGCATTCCAAGCATCGCCCTGGAGGTGATCGAGGGCAATGAGCGGGCGATCGCCTTCTACCGCAAGCACGGCTTCGAGGTGGTCGAGCGCCGGCCGGCCGCACATGGCGTCGGCGGCCATGCCTCGCTGATCATGCGCCGAATGCTGCCGATGGCTTGAGGCCGCGCTGGACGCATCGCGTCCCGGCATTATAATTTCGCGGGCGCTAATTTCTTATCGGAGACAGATGAATGAGCCTCGGCAAGCAGAAACTCGGCAGCCAGGGGCTCGTCGTGTCGGCCATCGGCCTCGGCTGCATGGGCATGAGCCAATCCTACGGCCCGGCCGACGAAGCGGAGTCGATCGCGACGATCCACCGGGCGATCGAGCTTGGCTGCACCTTCCTCGACACGGCCGAGGTCTACGGGCCTTTCATCAACGAGGAGCTGCTTGGACGCGCGCTGAAGGGCCGGCGCGACGAGGTGACGATCGCGACAAAATTCGGCTTCCGCATCGTCGACGGCAAGCAGGATGGCACCGGGCGCGACAGCCGGCCGGAGCATATCCGCGAGGTGGTCGAGGCTTCGCTCACGCGGCTCGCGACCGACCGCATCGACCTGCTCTACCAGCACCGCGTCGACCCTGATGTGCCGATGGAGGATGTCGCGGGCGCGGTAGGCGAGCTGGTGGCGGAGGGCAAGGTGCGCTTCTTCGGCCTGTCGGAGGCGGGGGTTTCCAACATCCGCCGCGCCCATGCCGTGCACCCGGTCTCGGCGCTACAAAGCGAATATTCGCTGTGGGAGCGCAATCTCGAGCCCGAGATCATCCCGGCGCTTGCGGAACTGGGCATCGGGCTGGTGCCGTTCGCACCGCTCGGCCGCGGTTTCCTCGCCGGCGACGTGAAGCGGGCGGAAGACTATCCCGAAGGCGATTTCCGGCGCGGCGACCCGCGCTATCAGGGTGAGAATTTCGACGCCAATGTCGCCGCGGCCGCCACGGTCCGCGAGATCGCCGTCGCCAAGGGGGTCAAGCCCGGCCAGGTGGCGCTCGCCTGGCTGCTGGCCAAGGGGCCGGAATTCGGCATCGACATCGTGCCGATCCCCGGCACCAAGCGACGGACCTATCTGGAGGAGAATGTCGCCGCCGCCGACATCAAGCTCGACGCCACCGAGATGCTGGGGCTCGACATGGCGCTGACGCCTGAGAAGGTATCGGGGCCGCGCTATAACGAGCGGACGATGTCGATGGTGGATCGGTAGGCATTCAGCTAATCTCCCTCCTCGAGGGGGAGATCAACTCGGTCGATCCTACTGCTTATTGCAATCCGCCAGCGCCGCCATCGCCTTCTTGGCCTCGGCCTCGCTGGCGTATCTCTTCTTGCCCAGATCGACGACAAGCGTTCCGTCGGGCTTCTTCGGCACGATCTCGCATTGTTTCGAAACGGCGTCCCTGGCGACCCACCATTCCTCGGCCGCGACAGCAGGCAGGCTGGCAATGCCGGTAGCGAGGATTGCGATAGCGACGGTGCGAACCATTCCTGGCCTCCATTGTCGGTTGCTGGAAAGCAGGCCGGAGTTGCCGGCGCCGTTCGTCGACGAAGCCAGCACACTGCCTTGGGCGAACGCCCTCCCCGGGCCTTCTGTTCCGGCTCAGCCGTGATCTCGGGAGTCACACGCCCGCATGCTGGCGTCCAATCTAACTTTTTGTGAGGATATCGGCGCTAACCTCCGCGCGAGGCAACCAGAGATTTCACGTGCACGCCCTCGTCGACGATTTTTCCGAGTACCATGTCCCGCCGCGACGCATCCTGATGCACCATCCGCGGCATGGTTCATCGCTGAGGGCACTGTCGCAGGAGCGGCTGGTCGAATTGAACTTCCTCGACCTGCCGCATGTCGAGGAATTCTATGCCGAGTACGATGCCTTCGCCGCGTTGGTCGCAAACCATGTCGAGACGCTCTACCTCGAGGACGTGCTCGGCGATCACGTGCCGTACCGATCCGAGTCATCCGTCAACCCCAATCTGATCTTCATGCGCGACAGTTCAGTGACCCTGCCTTGGGCGCCGGCGAAATTCATACCCGCACGCCCTGCTCTGCCCAGCCGGGCTGCCGAGGCCGGGATCGTCAGCCATGCGCTGAAGCGGCTCGGCATGGCCCCGCTCACGCATCTGGAGAACGACGAATATCTTGAAGGCGGCGACGTCCTTCCGGTGACGTTCGACGGGCGCCGCGTGCTGCTCGTCGGCTTCGGCGTCAGGACGACCAAGGCGGCAGCTATCAAACTTGCGCTCGATCTCATCCCCGACCATGTCGACTACATCATCGGCCTCTCGCACGATCCGGCGTTGCTGCATCTCGACACCGGCTTCACCGTGCTGCCCAACAAGGTGATCCTGGCCGCCGCGGGCATGTTCGGCGCCGGCTTCCTGATCGATGAGAACCGGCGGCTCAACCCCGTCAATCCGCTCGCCTATGCCGAAGCGCTCGGTTGCTCAATCGTGCGCTGCGACAAGGCCGACGCCATCGCCCATGAACGCTGCAACCTCCTGCCGCTGGGCAACCGCCGCTACCTCGCGTTCGACATGCCGGCAGAACTCAAGGCAACGCTGGAGCAGGCGGCAGGCGTGACCATCGAGCGAGTCAAGGGCACCGAGATCGCCAAGGCCACCGGCGGTGTGCACTGCCTGACGAGGCCGCTTTACTGCTGACGCCGGCGCGGCTCGGACCTTGAATCATCGCGCGGCTCGCAACGTCTGTTTTGTCCTTTGCCGATGAAACCGCTGTGCGGCTTCGACGAACCCGGCAGCCGAGACAGCTGCCCGGCGACGACTGCCAGGCTCTCAAAGCTTGTCGTATTTGATGTTCGAGGCGACGTACTCGTTCTTGAGTCGGCGTTGGCCGCCTTCGAACGGTCCGGTGTTGAAGGCGAACACCCTGGGCTCGGGCATGTTGTCGGCAGTGGCCGTCCGCTTCCAGGCGTTGAGAAAATCGCCGTTCATGGCGGCCAGCTTCTCGAACACCGTCTCCTGCAACATCTCGGCGGGAAACGGCAGCGTCGCGCCCTCCACCAGTTCGACCGCCACCTCCATGCGCTTGTTGTGCGCGGCGTCTTCGTAGGAAATGAGGCGAAAAGTCGACAGTACCGGCGCCAGCACGTCGAGGCCGAACAGGATCTCTCGCAGGCTGTCCGGCGTGACCTTGGCTCCGTAATACTCGATCGACATATCGGAGCGGCCGTAGATGAACAAAAGAGGCAGGTCGAGGATACGGCCGCTGTTCTTCAAAATGTTGCTATGCCCGGCTTCGCGCAGGATGCGCTTCAACTCGCTGAAGCGCAGCACGTGGCCGCGATCGTGGATGTTATAGCGGATCTTGGGCGAGATGTTGTAAGGCCGAGAAATGGTTGCCACCAATTCGCCCCTGGCGTTCTCCTCCAGGTAGTAGGCCAGCGGATTGTACTGGAAGATCATCGGCGTGACGCCGTATTCCGTCCGCACGATGGCCTTGCGCAGCCGCTCGTCGCCGAGCAGCGCGCGGCGCAGGTTGATGGTGAGTTCGCTTTCGAGCGCCAGGTTGACCTCAAGATCGGAGGCGCCGTAGCTGCCGATCACACGCCGGAATTTCTTCAAGAGATAGCCACGGAGGCTCTCCGAGACGCCTTCGCCGCCGAAGGCCGCATCGATGGTATATTTCGACCAGTCCAAACGCGGGTCGTCGACCAGCGTCTTCAGGAACGGCGGATAGCCCATCACAACATAGCGGAAGCGCGGCCCGAACTCGTTTATGGTGTTGACGATCTTATCGAGGTTCGGCCCCGTCGATTTCAGGATTGTCGTGTCGGTCAGCGAGATCGCCACATTCATGCCTGTCGCCCACGCGCCGAGCGCGAACGCATTGAGGATGAACAGGGTCTCGTCCTCGCCGGTGATGCGCAGGAACGTCATCTGCATCATCTGCTTGGTGATCATCCGCTCGGTCTTGCCGCGCACCCAGCTGGTCGGCATGCCACTGCTGCCGGAGGACTCGTCGACCATCACGCCCATCGACGGCAGCTTGCCATCCAGCAGACGTTCCTCCTGCGGATATTCCTTGACGTAGGATTCCTTGTCCATCTCCGGAATCGAACTGAGGTCGGGCTTCGTCACATGATCGAGCATGATCTCGGGCTTGCCGCCGAGCCGGTCGATATAGTCTCGATAGGCCGGAACCCGCCTGTAGGCATGATAGAAATTCGCCCAGGCGCGCCACGCGCCGATGCCCCAGCGCAGCCGCTCGAAGCCGGGAATGAGCAATATCTTGTAAGCATGCCGCGAAGACGCGAATGCCCGCTCGACGACGTTGACCAGCGCGACAAGCGCAAGGAAGAAGGGCCGTACCGCCCGCTTGATCAGCCGCATAGGATGATGTCCTCGTAGGGGAGCCGGTAGCTCAGCGGCGGCGGCTGGCTCTTGCCCAGCCGGAGCAGCAGCCAGACCATGTCGGCGCCTCCTTTTTCGTCCGGCATCCTGAAATAGCCGATCATGTTGGTGCGCGCCTCGTCTGAGGTGATGACCGAGCCATAAGGCTGCCAGTAATAGCCATGGCGAGTAACGATGAGCCACAGCCGGAACATGGTCGTGCCGGCACGAAACCAGTCCTCCATGGTGACGTAAGGACCGCGCAGCCAGCCGATGGTGCCGACGCCCTTCATGCTGCGGCCGTAGATGAGGCCCACGAGGCTCTTGATGCCGGGCAGGGTCCAGAAGCCAGGCCTGGTGAAGAAGCTTTTGAGCAGAAACGCCGAGAAGCCGAGGCAGCGCGCCGAGAGGCCGTCGCCGGTGATGTCTTCCTCGCGCGTGCCGAAACGCAGCCACCGCACCAGTTCCTTGCGGATGGGCACGTTCTCCATGTCGTGGAAAAGCGCCTGGCGATTGAGCTCGATCACCCAGTCGATCGCCTCGGCGTCGTTGCGCGCCTCGAAGCGATGGCCGGTTCGAAGGGCTTCGGCCTGCATCTCGCCAAGCAGCGTCTGCGGGATCGCGCGACCGTCATAGGGAAGCCGGGAGGTGTGGCGGTCGAGGATCAGCCGGGGATCGAAATCCGCAATCGGCGCGATCGCCGGGCGCAGCGTCAGCCTCGATATGACCTGGGGCGTCTGGGTGTCGCCACCCTTGTACATCGGAGAGAAGTCGGTTGCGCAGTCGAGCTCGAAGCCCAGGCCATGCGCTGCGATTGAACATATCTCGGCAAAGATGCCAGCGGTGAGCCAAGTGAAGCGACCCTCCGGGTCGGCCACATAAAGTCCACGCCGCGGCAGGAACACGATCTCCGCCTCGCGATCGTTTAGGATACGGAGCCGGAAAGGCTGCGTGTTGTGCGGGCTGGGGCAGCTCACCGCATAGCGGGCAATCTTCCGCCATTGTTCCGATGACTTCGCGTCGTCTTCCTGCACGCTATTGCGCTCCGCCAATTTCGACCAGGCAATAGCAAACAAACAATACGAGACGGTAAGTTCAAATGGCTAATGAATACTTTTGAAACACCCTACATCATTCCGGGGCAGCGCCTGAGAAGCGGCACCCCGTTTCGTGCCCATCAACCGCCCGAATGCGGGTCGATGCTGTAGGGATGCACGGGATAGCCTGAGCCGATCGTCCCGCTCACCCGATCGATCCAGGCGCTGACCGCCGGATAGTCGGCAAGCGAAAAGCCGCAATCCTCGGCGCGATGGCCGTAGGCATAGACGGCGATGTCGGCGATGGTGAGCGAGCCGCCGACAAGGAACGGGGTGTCCTGCAGGCTGCGCTCGAGAGCGCCAAGCGCGCGGGCGCCCGCCTCACGCTTGCCGGCCACCATCGGCTGATTGCGGTCCAGCCGCCCGGTCAGCGACCAGAAGCGCAGCGAGCCGATGACCGGCTCGACATAGTACTGCTCGAAGAACAGCCACTGCATGGCCTTGGCGCGCGTGAGCCGGTCCGCCGGCAGGTAGGGCGTCCCCTCCGCGACGCAAGCGAGGATGGCGTTGGATTCGGCGATCGCCGCCCCATTCTCCACGGCGAGCACGGGAACGGCGCCGGCCGGATTGAGCTTCAGGAAGGCCTCCGTACGGCTCTCGCCCTCGAAGATCGAGACGATCCGGGTTTCATAAGCGATGCCGAGCAGGCCAAGCAGGACACGAACCTTCCAGGCATTTTGCGAGGGCAGATAATCGTAGAGCGTGAGCATGGGTGCGTCCCTCCTTGGCCAGGCTGGCTTCGCATGGGGCGCGCGCGGGCGCTACCCGATTTATGCGCCTTGATTTCCTCCCTTGAGGGGGGAGATGTCGCCGAAGGCGACAGAGGGGGTCGTCTCCCGTAAATCGTCAGCGTCGTGTTCGTGGCGGACCGCGTAAGGCGCTGCGACCCCCTCTGGTCTTCCGACCATCTGCCCCTCAAGGGGGGAGATCGGCAGTTCCGCCACGCCTCACCCCGCGATATCCCTCGCCACCGCCTGCGCCTCGATGCCGATCTCGCGCAGCAGGCCGGTGACCGGATTGTAGAAGCCGACGAGGTAGACACCCAGCGCCGTCGCGCGTGGATTCACTCCACTCTTCCCCGGCCGCAGCTCCGCCGGCAGGATGCCGTCATAGCCAGGACGGTAGCCCGTGGCGAAGATTACGGCGTCGAAGTTTTGCTCCTGCCCGCCGGCGAATGTTGCGCCGTCCTCGGTGAAGCTGACGATATCGGGGAGAATGCCGATCCTGCCCGCCTTGATCGCTGCTACAGTTCCGACATCGATGACGGGAATGCGGCCGGCGTCGATCTGCTTGAGGATGCCTTCCTTCGGCCTGACGATGCCGTATCGCTCCAGCCTGCCCAGCGCAAGGTCGAGGATTTTCGGGAACATCCAGTCGTTCAGCGCCCGCGGCATCGGCCGGCTGGCGATGCCGACCATCTGGATCGGCACGCCGAAAAGCTGGCGCGGCACGATGTGGACGCCCCTGCGCACCGAGATCGTCGGATGCGCGCCGCTCTCGGCAAGGTCGAGCGCGATCTCGGCGCCGGTGTTGCCCATGCCGACGACCAGCACGTTCCTGGCCGTATAGGGCGTGGCCTCGGTGTAGGCGGCGCTGTGCAGCAC
>NZ_RZSN01000133.1:0-16823 GCF_003997315.1 Mesorhizobium sp. M1A.F.Ca.IN.020.04.1.1 | reverse complement strand
AGACATGCCGACAATCAAGGCAGCGAGAACCCGAAAGGCAAAACGCGCAAGCGCCGCAAGCGCAGGCGCGGCCGCAAGGTTTTCGCACGCGATGAGAACGGCGGAATACCCTCGCCGGGGCCCGTCGCCGCTCCCGCCAGCCTCGCGCCTGCACCCGCGCCGATCGTCCCCCAGCCGCGACCGTCGCTTCCGAATGGCGCGCGCCCGCCGCATCAGGAACTGCCGGTATTCGCAGCGCTCGATCTCGGCACCAACAATTGCCGGCTGCTGGTCGCGGTGCCCGCCCGCCACGGCCAGTTCCGCGTCATCGATGCGTTCTCGCGCATTGTCAGGCTGGGCGAGGGGCTTTCGGCCAGCGGCCGGCTCGGCCAGGCGGCCATGGACCGTGCCGTCGAGGCGTTGAAGGTCTGCGGAGACAAGCTGCGCAACCGCAAGATCAGGAAGGCGAGGCTGATCGCCACCGAGGCCTGCCGCTCGGCCGAAAACGGCGTCGAGTTCCTCGAACGGGTCGAGCGCGAGGCCGGTCTGAAGCTGGAGATCATCGATCGCCAGACCGAGGCCCGGCTGGCCGTCTCCGGCTGCGGCTCGCTGGTCGAGCGCGAAACGCGCGGCGTGGTGCTGTTCGACATCGGCGGCGGCTCGTCCGAGATCGCATTGATCGATCTCACGCGCGGCCAGCGCTCGCCGCAGCTTGCCAACCACATCGTCTCCTGGACGTCGCTGCCGGTGGGTGTCGTCTCGCTCGCCGAACGTTTCGGCGGCCGCACGGTGACGCGCGAGACCTTCGCCGCCATGGTCGATGACGTTGCGGTGCGGCTCAAGGCCTTCGACGGGCGCAACCGGCTCGCGCATGTGCTCGCCAGTCCGAATTTCCATCTGCTCGGCACCTCCGGCACGGTGACGACGCTGGCCGGCGTCCATCTCGACCTGGAGCGCTACGATCGCCGCCGCGTCGACGGGCTGTGGATGGACCGTCAGAGCGTCGACCGCATGGTGGAAAAACTGATCGGCTGGGATTTTCAGCAGCGCGTCGCCAATCCCTGCATCGGCGCCGACCGCGCCGACCTGGTGCTTGCTGGCTGCGCCATCCTGGAAGCGATCCGCGGCGTGTGGCCGTCGGAGCGGCTGCGCGTCGCCGACCGCGGCCTGCGCGAAGGTATATTGAGCGAACTGATGGCCGATGACGGCGTCTGGCGTCATGACGGGCGTGGCCGGCAATGAGCAGGAAGCCAGAGAAGCCGGGCTCGGCCGGCATGCGCGTGTTGAAGACCCGGATCAAGAAGAAGAGCGGCCTGAAGGAATCCTCGCGCCGCTGGCTCGAGCGGCACATGAACGACCCTTATGTGCAGCGCTCCAAGGCCGATGGGTACCGTTCGCGCGCCGCCTACAAGCTCACCGAGATCGACGACAAGCATCATCTTTTGAGACCCGGCATGAAGGTGATCGACCTCGGCGCCGCACCCGGCGGCTGGTGCCAGGTGGCGGCGGCCCGCACGAAATCGAGCGCGGAAAACCCGCATGTCGTCGGCATCGACTATCTTGAGATGGACGCGGTGCCGGGCGCTGTCATCCTGCAGTTGGATTTCCTTGATCACGACGCGCCGCAAAAGCTGTCAGAGGCGCTTGGCGGTCAGCCCGATGTCGTGCTGTCGGACATGGCTGCCCCCACCACCGGGCATCGCCGGACCGATCATCTGCGCACCATGCATTTGTGCGAAGTGGCGGCGGATTTCGCCCTGCAGGTTTTGAAGCCCGGCGGCCATTTCCTCGCCAAGACCTTTCAGGGCGGGGCCGAGAACGAGCTGCTCTCGCGGCTCAAGCAGAATTTCCGCTCGGTTCATCATGTGAAGCCGCCGGCCTCGCGCGACGAGTCGGTGGAGCTTTACCTGCTGGCGAAGGAATTCAAGGGGTAGCGCCTAACCTTCTCCCCTTGTCAGGAGAGAAGGGAAAGGTGGCGCTCATTTCCCCGCGGTCCCCACCGCCTCCAGCGTCTTCGGCGTCGTCAATTTGCCATGTCCCGACACCGCATTACCGGCGTCCGGCGCCAGCCGCATGAAGGTCAGCGATGCCGCCGCCGAAACCGCCGCGACGATGAAGAAGGCGATGTGGAAATCGCCAAGCGTCAGCGGGCCGCCATGGATCGAAGTCGACACTTCGAGGATGCCGCCGGCCAGCGCCACGCCGAGCGCGATCGACAACTGCTGGAACACGGCAACAATCGGCGTCGCCTTGCTGGTGTCGGCGGTCGATACTTCGGCGTAGGACAGCGCGTTGACGCCGGTGAAGAACATCGAGCGGATGAAGCCGCCGACCAAAAGGATCGCGAGCATCAGCGCATAGGGGGTTGCGGGGGTGAAAAGGCCGTAGATGGCAATCGAGCCGGCGGCGATCAGCGATCCCCAGATCAGCACCCGCCGGAACCCGGCGAGCCTGAAGAGCAGCGCGGTGACGAACTTCATGCCGATGGCGCCGACCGCGGAGACGAAGGTGATCATACCGGACTGGAACGGCGTCAGCCCGAAGCCGATCTGGAACATCAGCGGCAGCAGGAAAGGCACCGCGCCGATGCCGATGCGGAACAGCGAGCCGCCGAGCACAGAGGAGCGGAACACCTGGTTTCTGAAGAGCTCCAGCGCCAACAGCGGGTTCCTGGCGCGCCGAGCATGCAGCAGATAAAGCACGCCCGAAACCAGGCCGACGGCAACGGTAATGAAGCCGGCGATCGGCGGCAAAGCGGGGAGGCTGACCACCGAGAGGCCGAAGACGATGCCGGACGCCGCGAGGCCGCTGAGCACGAAGCCCGGGAAGTCGAGCGGCGGCGTTTTGGCGGGGTCGGTTTCCGGCAAATAGCGGGTGGCAAGCCAGATGCCCAAAAGCCCGATCGGCACGTTGATCAAAAAGATCCAGTGCCAAGTGAAATAGGTGGTGATGAAGCCGCCGATCGGCGGGCCGACCAACGGCCCGACGAGCGCCGGCACCGTCAGCCATGACATCGCCGCGACGAGCTCGCTCTTTGGCGTCGCGCGCACCAGCACCAGGCGCCCGACCGGCGTCATCATGGCGCCGCCCATGCCTTGCAGGAAACGCGACACCACGAAGGCCGGCAGCGAATTGGAGAAGGCGCAGGCGACCGAGCCGGCAATGAAGACGGCGATCGCGGCGCGAAACACGTTCTTGGCCCCGAACCGGTCCGCCATCCAGCCGCTGATCGGAATGAAGATTGCCAGCGACACGAGATAGGCCGTCAGCGCCAGCTTCAGCGCGATCGGGCTGGTGTGGATGTCGATGGCGATTGCCGGCAGCGAGGTCGCGATCACGGTCGAATCCATGTTCTCCATGAAAAGTGCGACCGCCAGGATGAGCGGGATGATGCGGTTCAAGGGGACGCCCTGATTTGACTTCGCGATTCCGGGCCTGGCTTTGGGGGCGAGCCGGCACGCCGGGGCGGTACCACCAAATGGCCCGGATGTCGCATTAATTGCTGTCACTTTTGTGCGACCGCAACCCTCGCTGGGAATCATCGCGCGCGGCGCTTGACGAAGGCTGTCGATCTTGCGGCAAACCATCGTTTCGGCATCTGGGATGCTGTCATTCTTGCGACTGCATCGCAAACGGGTTGCCGGCTACTCCTGTCGGAAGATCTGCAGGATGGCTCTGTGACCGTGGTCAATCCTTTTGCATCGCCGCGGGACGCTCTGCTGGATGCTCTCCTAGGTGCGGAATAGGAACCTGAAGCGTCTCGCAACGATCGGCTTTTCATCGCCTGCGGGACGTGTTACCAGCCAGCGCCAATCCTGAAAGGGAAGATGAGAGTCGGCGCTGGCCATTTCGGCCCAGCGCCTTTTCCGCATTCAAAAAGGACTGGCCATGGCAAAAATCATCGAGACGTCCACCGGCGCGCTGGCGCTGACCTTCGACGACGTGCTGTTGCAGCCCGGCCATTCCGAGGTCATGCCCGGCCAGACCGACATCCGCACCCGCATTGCCAGCGACATCGATCTCAACGTGCCGATCCTCTCGGCCGCCATGGACACGGTCACCGAAGCGAGGCTGGCGATCGCCATGGCGCAAGCCGGCGGCATCGGCGTCATCCACCGCAATTTCTCGCCGGCCGAGCAGGCCGAGCAGGTCAGGCAGGTGAAGAAGTTCGAATCCGGCATGGTGGTCAATCCCGTTACCATCGGCCCCGACGCCACGCTCGCCGACGCCCTGGCACTGATGCGCGCTCATGGCATTTCCGGCATTCCGGTGGTCGAGAACGGCGGCACCGGCGGTCATACGGTCGGCCGGCTGGTCGGGATCCTCACCAACCGCGACGTGCGCTTCGCCTCCGATCCGTCGCAGAAGGTCTACGAATTGATGACCCGTGAGAACCTGATCACGGTGAAAGAGAATGTCGACCAGGACGAGGCCAAGCGCCTGTTGCACAAGCATCGCATCGAGAAGCTGGTGGTGGTCGACCGCAAGGGCAATTGCGTCGGCCTGATCACCGTCAAGGATATCGAGAAGTCGCAGCTCAACCCGCACGCCACCAAGGACGCTCAGGGGCGGCTGCGCGCCGCGGCCGCCACCAGCGTCGGCGACGACGGCTTCGAGCGCGCCGAGCGCCTGATCGATGCCGGCGTCGACCTTCTGGTCATCGACACCGCGCACGGCCATTCGCAGCGCGTGCTGGACGCGGTGACGCGGGCGAAGAAGCTCTCCAATTCGGTGCGCATCCTGGCCGGCAACGTGGCCACCGCCGAGGGCACGCAGGCGCTGATCGATGCCGGCGCCGACGCCGTCAAGGTCGGTATCGGCCCCGGCTCGATCTGCACCACCCGCATCGTCGCCGGCGTCGGCGTGCCGCAGCTGTCGGCGATCATGTCGGCGGTGGAGACGGCTGAGAAGTCGGGCGTGAGCGTCATCGCCGATGGCGGCATCAAATATTCGGGCGATCTCGCCAAGGCGCTCGCCGCCGGCGCAAGTGCCGCCATGATCGGCTCGCTGCTTGCCGGCACCGACGAGAGCCCGGGCGAGGTCTATCTGCACCAGGGCCGCTCCTTCAAGGCTTATCGCGGCATGGGTTCGGTCGGCGCCATGGCGCGTGGCTCGGCCGATCGCTACTTCCAGGCCGAGGTGCGCGACACCTTGAAACTGGTTCCGGAGGGCATCGAAGGACAGGTTCCCTACAAAGGACCTGTGGCTGGCGTGCTGCACCAGCTTGCGGGCGGCCTGAAAGCCGCTATGGGTTATGTCGGTGGGCGCGATCTTGCCGAGTTCCGCGAACGCGCCACCTTTGTGCGCATATCAAACGCCGGACTTCGTGAAAGCCACGCCCATGACGTCACGATCACCCGCGAAAGCCCGAACTATCCGGGCGGACTTTGATCAGGCAGACGAGCGGCCGGATCGCTTGGGGCTATGGCGCAACCTGATCGTCACGGTGTTGCGCCTGTCGCGTCACGCGGCGGCGCTCTCGATTGGGTCCGCGGCGATCTTCATCGCCATGACGGCGCTCGAGTTCTTTTATTTCCGCCACCTGAGCGGCGGGCTTCCTTCGCTCGACATGCGTGTTACCGGCTTCACGCCGGATGAGGGCATGGCATGGCTGACGGCGCTCGGCCGGCGCGGCAGCGAGATCATCATCGTTTGGCATTATCTGACGTTTGATCTGCTCTTCCCGGCGCTGCTGTCGCTCACCTTGCTCAGCCTGATCCTGGCCTTCGGCAGGCGGCTGAGCACTTTCCGCTCCATGCCCGCGCAATTGAAGGCGCTGTCGGCACTGGTCCTGGTGTTGCCCTATACGATCGCCGACTACGCGCAGAACTTCGCCGTGGCGCGGCTTTTGTCGGATTTCCAGTCGGCCAATCCCGACTCGCTGGCCTTCGCCTCGTCGCTGACCGTGACAAAGTTCACGCTTCTGGCGATCCCCTTCGCGGTCGTTGCGGTCCTGGCGCTTGCCGGGCAGCGGCGGCGTTAAACGGTAGGGGCAAGATGAACCAGACCGCCATCTTCTGGCCGATGCTGGCGCAGGTGCTGCTGGTCTACATCGTCTATCTGGTGATGCTGAAGCGGCGTTATCTTGCCGTGAAGTCCGGCGAGGCCAAGATCAGCCAGTACAAGGTCCGCTCGACCGAGCCGGCCTCAAGCGTTACCGTCGCCAACAACCTCATCAACCAGTTCGAGCTGCCGGTCCTCTTTCACGTGCTATGCTTGGCGCTGTTCGTTACCAATGGCGTGAATTACCTGACGCTGACGCTGATGTGGCTCTTCGTCGTCACGCGCTATGTGCACGCCTGGGTGCATCTCACCAGAAACTATCTGCTGCACCGCAGCCGCGCCTTCTTCCTCGGCGCGGGCATCCTTCTCGTCGCCTGGATCTGGTTCGCGCTGCACCTGCTTGGGGCGGTGTAGATTGATGCATGTCGCCCAGAAGCGTGCGCGGTTCTGGGACAACGACACGCCATGAAATTCAAGTATTTGAAGCGGTTGCCGGAATCCGTTTCGGCGCGACGCGCTTTAAAGGTCGAACACCGCTATCCTGCGCTTGTCGAACTTGATGCCGATCTCGCCGCGCACCAGTCTAAGCGCCTGTTCGCCAAACACGGCACGCCGCCAGCCTTGCAGCGCCGGCACGTCGGCGGCATCACCCTCGGCGGCGATGCGGTCGATGTCGTCGCTCGAGGCGAGCACCTTGGAGGCGACGCCTTCCTTCTCGGCGACAATCCTGAGCAGCACCTTGAGCAGTTCCGCCGCCGCGCTCGAGCCCTCCGGCGGCTGGAATGTCTTCGGCAGTTTGGGCATCGCTTCCTTCGGAAGGGAAAGGGCGGTGTTGACGGCGCTGAGCAGCGCGGTTGCCGTCGCCGAACGCTCCCAGCCCTTCGGCGTCGTCCGCAGCCGCCCCAACGCAGTCGCGTCGCGCGGCGCCTGTTGCGCGATTTCGTAGATCGCATCGTCCTTGAGCACGCGGCCGCGCGGCACGTCGCGCTCGCGCGCCTCGCGTTCGCGCCATGCCGCCACCGCCTGCACGATCGCCAGCTCCTGCGGCTTGCGCAGCCGCATCTTCAGCCGCTTCCAGGCATCCTCCGGATGCGGATCGTAGGTCTGGCGCGAGGTGAGGACGTCCATCTCCTCATTGAGCCAATGGGCGCGGTCCTCGCGCTTCAACTCGGCGCTGAGGTGCTCATATACCTTGATCAGGTGGGTGACGTCGGCGAGCGCGTATTCGAGTTGCTTGTCGGAGAGCGGCCGGTGCCGCCAGTCGGTGAAACGCGAGGATTTGTCGAGCCGCGCGCCGGTGATGCGCTGCACCAACTGATCGTAGGAGACGCTGTCGCCGAAGCCGCAGACCATGGCCGCCACCTGCGTGTCGAACACAGGATGCGGCACCAGGTCGCCCAGATGAACGATGATTTCGATGTCCTGGCGTGCGGCGTGAAAAACCTTGACCACCGCTTCGTTGGCCATCAGCCGGAAGAAGGGTTTGAGGTCGATGTCGGGCGAAAGCGGATCGATCAGCGCCGTCACGCCTGGCGCGGCCATCTGGATGAGGCAGAGGATCGGCCAGAAGGTCGTTTCGCGGATGAATTCGGTGTCGACGGTTACGAATTCGGACTTTTCGAACGCCGCGATGACGCTCTCGAGTTCTTTCTGGGTGGTGATGACGTGCATCAATTCGCTTTTGGCATCATATCAGGCCTCTTCAATTTCAGCCGCAAGCGCTTTCGTCAAGCCGCAGTTAGAGCAATTCCAGGAAAAGTGACGAACAGTTTTCCGTCCGTAATTGCGTAAAATCAAAGAGATAGAGCGGTTCGGCGTGTCCGCGAAACGCTGAAACGCCTAATCCTGCTTGTCTGAATCGCCACCCCGCCGCGCCAGCCGCGCGAATAGCGTCGACGTGCGCAAAAGCGCGGTGAAGCGGCTGCGGCTGCCGGCCGGCACACTCGACCGCACCTGCATGCGGTAGAGGATCACAATGATGAGAACGGCATAGACGACGGCGTTGAAAACGAACAGCGCGCTCGGCCCGAAATGTTGCATCACCGCCGAGGCCGCAATCGGACCGCCGATCGCGCCGAAGGAGTAGAACAGCATCAGCGCCGCGTTGATCAGCACGAATTCGCCTTTGCCGGCCCGGTCGTTGGCATGCGCGGCCGATAGTGAATAGAGCGGCATGGCGAAGCTGCCGAAGATGAAAACGATGATGAAGTTGAGGAACGGGTCGGCGCGCGCCACGAAGGCCAGCGCCAGCGCGGCAAGCATGGCGCAGCACGTCGTCGCCAGCAGCACCGAGCGGCGGTCTCGGCGGTCGGAGAGATAGCCAAGCGGATATTGGATGAGGGCGCCTCCAAAAATGCCGACGCTGACGAAGGTCACGACATCGGCAACCGACATGCCGATCTCCTCGGCATAGACCGGCGACAGCGTGCGAAAGGCGCTGTTTGTGAGGCCGACGGCGATGCAGCCGATCGAGCCGAGCGGCGAGATCCGCCAGACGCGCGGCAGGTCGAGCTTGACGTCTTCCGGAGGCGCCGGGTTCGAGCGGTCCCCGAGCGAGACCGGCACCAGCGAAAAGGTGATCATCATCGACATGACGGCGAAGATGGCGAAACCGCCGGCGCCGAAGATCGGAATCAGGAATTGCGCGCCGGTAACCGAGCCGATGTCGACCATGCGATATATGGCGAGCACCCGCGCGCGGTCCTTGTTGCCGACGCCGGAATTCAGCCAGGCTTCCATGACGGTGAACAGGCCGGCAAAGCAGAAGCCGCCGGCAAAGCGCACCGCGCACCACATGACGGGGTCGATGACGAGCACCAGAAGCAGCGTGCCGACCGAGGCGATCGCGGCCAGCGCGGCAAAAGTCCGGACGTGGCCGACCGCCTTCAGGATACGCGTGACGGCCAGGCAGCCGAGCAGGAAACCGGCGAAATAGAACGTGCCCATCAGGCCGATATCGGAAGCGGAAAAGCCTTCCTGCGCCCCGCGCAAGGCAATCAGCGTTCCCTGCAGCCCATTGCCGCCAAGCAGGATGCCTGCGGCAATCAGGAGCGGAATAAGCGGACGGATGGACGACATTAAAGAGAGGCAATCACGGATCTGTGACCTCTTCTTGGACCATAGATCCTGTCAACGCCAGCGGCAAATGCAACTTCACATCCTTGCACCCGGCCGAGGAGATGGGCTGCCAATTGGGGTAGGGGTGTCCTAAGCCTTGCCGGCCCGTATTTCTATCTCCAGCTCGACCGTAGCAGGTGTCTTGCCCGGAAACGCATGGATGTTCTCCACGGCCGGCCTCCGGCCAAGTGAACCTACCGTCAGCAGGCTGAGCGCGATGAAGGGGATGCCGATGCCATAGGCGGAGCGGATGCCCCAATGGTCCGATACGAAGCCGAGCAGCGGCGGGCCGAGCAGGAAAGCGATGAAGGAAATCTGTGAGAGCGCCGCGACGTTGATCGCCGCCGGGCGATCCGTCCGTTGCGCGGCGGCGGAGATCGCCAGCGGGAAGAGGGCGCTGCTGCCGATGCCCAACAGGGCAAAGCCAAACATCGAAACGGCCGGCAGCGGCGAGAAGAAGACGATGAGCACGCCGGCCGCCATCGCTGCCAAGAGCACGCGCGCGACCCCGCTTGGCGAGTGGCGGTCGACGAAGGAGTCGGCGAAAAGGCGTGTGGTTGCCTGCGAGAAGGCAAACAGCGCCACGGTCAAGCCCGGCGACGAAGGGGCCGGAGTCGAAGACGGTGCGCATGTAGATCGCCGACCAGTCGATGCTGGCGCCTTCGAGGAGCATCGCCGAAAGCGTCACGGCGACCAGGACCAGGATCGGCAATGTCGGCCGCGCGAACATCGGCGCCTTGTCGCCGGAGCTGGCGAAGCGGGCGGGCGCCGGCTCGAAGCCGCCGAGAAACAGGGCCGTTGCAATGGTCACCATCGGCACCACCAGCGCCAGATGCAGCTGCGGCGACAGGCCGAGATGCGCCATGGCGCCGCCGAACAGCCCGGCGCCGAAGAAGCCCGCGCTCCAGAGCTGACGGTCGCTACCAATTCGCCGGGCGTCGCATCGGCACTCGCCGATCTGCCCCTGGTCGAGCTGTTTGTGCTGGGCGGCAGGTATGTCCGCGACCTCGGCACCTGTGTCGGCGGCGATACGCTGGCCGCCGTGGCGCAGCTTGGCGCCGATCTGTTCTTCCTTGGCTCCTGCGGCCTCGATGCCTCGCGTGGCGTCACCGCCTTCGATTCGGCGGAAGCGGAGGTCAAGCGCGCCATGGCCGGGAATAGCGCCGGCATCGTGATCGTCGTCACCAACGACAAGCTCGCCACCGCGGCGCCTTATCGCGTCGCCGCGCCCGACGCGATAAGCCATCTGGTGGTGGACAAGACGGCGCCTTCACCCATCCTTGCCGATTTCGAGCGCCTGGGTGCCGAAATCCACTTTGCCTGACCTGGGGCACCGCGCCTGCGTGTGACCGCTTGCCTTGACAAAGCCGGCCTCTCATGCGCTTTTCGCGCCAATTTTCGAGCCGGGCTTTCGCCCGCAATTCCGGACTCCACCAATGACAATGCATCGTTACCGCAGCCACACCTGTGCCCAATTGAGAAAGACCGACGTCGGCAATTCGGTCCGCCTGTCCGGCTGGGTGCATCGCGTGCGCGACCATGGCGGGCTGCTCTTCATCGATCTGCGCGACCATTACGGCCTGACCCAGATCGTCGCCGACCCGGACTCGCCGGCCTTCAAGGTCGCCGAGACGGTGCGCGGCGAATGGGTGATCCGCATCGACGGCGAGGTCAAGGCGCGCCTGCCGGAGACCGTCAACGCCAATTTGCCGACTGGCGAGATCGAGATTTTCGCGCGCGAGATCGAAGTGCTCTCGGCGGCCAAGGAGCTGCCGCTGCCGGTGTTCGGCGAGCCTGAATACCCCGAGGACATCCGCCTGAAATACCGCTTCCTCGACCTGCGCCGCGAGACGCTGCACAGGAACATCGTTGCGCGCACCAAGATCATCGCCGAGATGCGCAAGCGCATGGGCGAGGTCGGTTTCACCGAATTCTCGACGCCGATCCTGACCGCGTCGTCGCCCGAAGGCGCGCGCGACTTCCTGGTGCCGTCGCGCATCCATCCCGGCACCTTCTATGCCCTGCCGCAGGCGCCGCAGCAGTACAAGCAGCTGATCATGGTCTCCGGCTTCGACCGCTACTTCCAGATCGCGCCCTGCTTCCGTGACGAGGATCCGCGCGCCGACCGCCTGCCCGGCGAGTTCTACCAGCTCGACCTCGAGATGAGCTTCGTCGAGCAGGATGACGTGCTCTCCACCATGGAGCCGGTGCTTCGCGGCGTCTTCGAGACCTTTGCCGCCGGCAAGCCGGTGACTCAGCAATTCCGCCGCATTCCCTTCGACGAGGCGATGCGGACCTACGGCACCGACAAGCCGGACCTGCGCAACCCGATCGAGATGCAGGCGGTCTCGGATCATTTCCGCGATTCCGGCTTCAAGGTCTTCGCCAACATCCTGGCCAACGATCCGAAGGCCGAAGTCTGGGCTATCCCCGCCAAGACCGGCGGCAGCCGCGCCTTCTGCGATCGCATGAACTCCTGGGCGCAGGGCGAGGGCCAGCCAGGCCTCGGATACATCTTCTGGCGCAAGGAGGGCGACAAGCTCGAAGGCGCCGGACCGATCGCCAAGAACATCGGTGAGGAACGCACCGAGGCGGTGCGCCAGCAGCTTGGCCTTGCCGATGGCGATGCCGCCTTCTTCGTCGCCGGTGACCCGAAGAAGTTCGTTTCCTTCGCGGGCGCCGCGCGCACCCGCGCCGGCGAGGAATTGAACCTCGTCGACCGCGATCGCTTCGAACTCTGCTGGATCGTCGACTTTCCGTTCTTCGAATGGAACGAGGATGAGAAGAAGATCGACTTCGCCCACAATCCGTTCTCCATGCCGCAGGGCGGCATCGACGCGCTCGGCGGCCAGGAGCCGCTGGGCATCAAGGCGTTCCAATACGACATGGTCTGCAACGGTTTCGAGATCGCATCCGGCGGCATCCGCAACCACCTGCCGGAGACCATGGTCAAGGCCTTCGAGATGGTCGGCCTCGATCGCCAGACGGTCGAGGAGCGCTTCGGCGGCCTCTACCGCGCCTTCCAGTATGGCGCGCCGCCGCATGGCGGCATGGCGGCCGGCATCGACCGCATCGTCATGCTTTTGGTCGGCGCCAAGAACCTGCGCGAGGTGACCATGTTCCCGATGAACCAGCAGGCCTATGACCTGCTGATGAACGCCCCTTCGGAGGCCACCCCGCAGCAGCTTCGGGAGCTGTCGCTGCGCGTCGCCGTCGCGAAGAAGGACTGACGCGGGGGCTCATCCTGAATCGATGGTAGCCCCGGGAGCGATTGGCGGCTGGCCATCGCTCCCAGAGCCATTTTCTCAAGGATTGGGTCAGAGCGTGTGGGCAACCGCCCGGATTCAACCAATTGCTGCGGGAATGCCAAACCCGAGACCCCGAGGAGGGTCACGGCGGGCCGGTGTGGTCCGACATACTCTTTGTAAAGAGCGACGAACGCCTTCGTCGAGGAGGTCAGGCCCTGATCTTACGAAAACGGCGATCCGGATCATCCGAACCGCCGTTGGATAATGCTGGCAGGTGCGAAGCGCCCCGATCAGTCCTCGTTCGCCTTGACCTTCACGCCCAGCGTCTTCGGCAGGTCGAGCGGGTTGGACATGGCGCCGGCCATGATCAGCGCGAACGGCACCGACGCCGGCGGTTCGGCCGAGATCTCTAGGCTCTTGGGGTCGTCGAGGAACTTGTTGACCGCGGCCGACACCTCGGCCGTCAGTTCGGGATTGTTGAGCTGCGCCATGCCGAACGGTACGATCGCCTTGGCCTGGTTGGCGACGTCCTTGCCGGACATGCCCTGCTGCTTGCCGACATAGTCGAGCACCTTGCCGGTCAGCGAATCGTCGTCGAAGCGCACCGAGGCGCCGTTGAAGGAAAGCTGCTGCAAGAGGCCGAGCATGGCCATGCCCTGCGCGGAATTGTCGGCACCCTCCGGCTGTGCGGCGAACTTCTTTTGCATCTCCTGCATCGACTTGATGAAGTCGAGGGTGTAGCCGCCGAGATTGAAGGTCATGCCGAGCGTGCCGGCATTCTCGACCGAGATGTCGTATTTCGAGAGCTCCATCTTGCCGTCGCTGGGCTGCCAGGTGCCGGCCATCGAGACCGTACCGGAGATATTCTGGTAGCCGAGCGCTTGGATCGCCTCCTTCGACTTCGGGTCCTCGACCAGTGTCAGGTCGGCGTTGAACTTTTCCGTGTTGGCGGTGAAGTCCATCGCCTTGCCGCCGGCCGGCGGGGTGATCTGGACGGCCAGCCCGTCCATCGAGAAGGCCGTCTTGTCGCCGACCTTGACGGTCATGTTGGAGAGCTCGGCCGACTTGTACATCATCAGCGAGCCGAGCGGGTCGGTGCTGCCTTCGGCCGGCACCTTCATGCCGTGAATGACAACGGGGCTGAGGTTGAGCGTCACGCCGTCCTGGCTGCGCTCGAATGCCGAGCTCGAGACGGTCGCGATCTCGAAGCCGCCATTGGCCTCGGTGATGCCCTCCAGCTTCACGTCGCCGATCGGCAGGGCTTCCTTCTCGGCTGCCGGCTTGATGGACACGCCCTGCAGCACCGCGTTCGAATTGTCGCCGGAGACGCCGGTCCAGGAAATGTCGACGCCCTGGGCGGCAAGGGCCGCCTTGACGCGGTCGGCCACCGCCGGATCGGCGGCGAAGGCGGTGTTGAGCGGCAGGGCCAGCAGAATGGTTGAAAAAGCCAGTTTCTTGAGCATTGAGCGTTGAATTTTCATGGCGAGTTCCCTGTCCTGAAAAGTGTTTTTGAATTCTACTCCATCACCATTCCGCGACGAACGGGTCGGGAACAAGGCGTTTCCCGGCACATTTGTCGAAAACGGCGATGAAAAGCAAACCCGGCCGGCACGCTTTGCATGATGCGGTGAATTTGTCATGAAGACCGCGGCTCTCCTGCGCCGGCGCGTTGCCTGCCCAGATAGAGGGCGCATGTAACAGATTGATGTTGGCCGGTTAGCCCGCTTGCTGCCGGGGCCGGTTGCAGAATGGGCAAACTGGAATGTTCAACTTGCCGCTTCCGTGAAATCCTTCACGTCGCCATTTGCGACGAATCCGCCGACTGCCAACCCGGCGCTTGCCGCGAATCACCCGCTCGGCTAGTCCAAATCCATGGGCAAAAGGCATTTGCCGCCTGGAGACAATGGCGGCGGCGACAACATCGAACCGGTCGATCTGAAGGAAGCGCTCGAGAAGCGCTATCTTGCCTATGCGCTGTCGACCATCATGCACCGGGCGCTGCCGGATGTGCGGGACGGACTGAAGCCGGTCCATCGCCGCATCATGCATGCCATGCGGCTCTTGCGGCTCAACCCGGATCAGGGCTTCGCCAAATGCGCCCGCATCGTCGGCGAGGTGATGGGTAAGTTCCATCCGCATGGCGACCAGTCGATCTACGACGCGCTGGTGCGGCTCGCGCAGGAATTCTCGATGCGCTACCCGCTGGTCGACGGGCAGGGCAATTTCGGCAATATCGACGGCGATAACGCCGCCGCCATGCGCTACACCGAAGCGCGCATGACGGAGGTGGCGACTGAGCTGCTTGCCGGCATCACCGAGGACGCCGTCGACTTCCGGCCGACCTATAATGAGGAGGACGAGGAACCCTCCGTTCTACCCGGCGCCTTCCCGAACCTGCTCGCCAACGGCTCGTCCGGCATTGCGGTCGGCATGGCGACCTCGATCCCGCCGCACAACGCCGCCGAGCTTTGCGACGCGGCACTTCATCTGATCGAGCATCCGGACGCGCCGGTGGCGAAGCTGATGGATTTCGTCCAAGGGCCGGATTTCCCGACCGGCGGCATCATCGTCGACAGCCGCGCCTCGGTCCTCGAAGCCTATGAGAGCGGCCGCGGCGGTTTCCGCGTGCGCTCCAGATGGAGCCAGGAGGACCAGGGCAGGGGCACCTGGAGCATTGTCGTCACGGAAATCCCCTATGGCGTCCAGAAGGCCAGGCTGATCGAGAAGATCGCCGAGCTCCTGATGGCGCGCAAGCTGCCGCTGCTCGAGGACGTCCGCGACGAAAGCGCCGAGGATATCCGTATCGTGCTGGCGCCGAAGAGCCGCAGCGTCGATCCAGGCATCCTGATGGAATCGCTGTTCAAGCTGACCGAGCTCGAAAGCCGCTTCCCGCTCAACATGAACGTGCTGTCGCGCGGCAAGGTGCCGAACGTCCTGTCACTGAAGGGCGTGCTGAAGGAATGGCTCGATCACCGCCGCGACGTGCTGATCCGCCGCTCGAGATATCGGCTGGGCGAGATCGAGAAGCGGCTGGAAATCCTGGCCGGCTATCTGATCGCCTATTTGAACATCGACGAGGTGATCAGGATCATCCGCGAGGAAGACGAGCCCAAGCAGGTGATGATGGCCCGCTGGTCGCTCACCGACAATCAGGCCGAGGCCATTCTCAACATGCGGCTGCGCGCCCTGCGCAAGCTGGAAGAGATCGAAATCCGCAAGGAGTTCGACGGCCTTACCGAGGAGAAGAAGCAGATCGAGGCATTGCTTGCCTCCGACGCCAAGCAATGGGCGACGATCAAGTGGGAAGTCGCTGAGGTTCGTAAGAAGTTCGGTCCGGAGACCGAGCTCGGCAAACGCCGCACCCAGTTCGCCGACGCGCCCGAGCATGACCTCACCGATATCGCGCACGCCATGATCGAGCGCGAGCCTGTCACCGTCGTGGTTTCGGAAAAGGGCTGGCTCCGCGCGATGAAGGGTCACCTGACCGACTATTCGCAGCTTGCCTTCAAGGAAGGCGACAGCCTGAAGCTCGCCTTCCACGCGCAGACGACCGACAAGATCCTGGTCTTCACCACCGGCGGCAAGTTCTACACCATCGGCGCCGACCGGCTGCCGGGCGGGCGCGGCCATGGCGAGCCGATCCGCATCATCGTCGACATGGAAAACGACCAGGACATCGTCACCGCCTTTGTCCACGACCCGAAGCGCAAGCTGCTCTTGGTTTCCTACGACGCCAACGGCTTCGTCGTCTCCGAGGAAGAGGTGATCGCCAACACCCGCAAGGGCAAGCAGGTGATGAACGTCAAGGCGCCGGACGAGGCCAAACGCTGCATTCCGGTCGCCGGCGACCATCTCGCCATTGTCGGCGAGAACCGCAAGATGCTGATCTTCCCGCTGTCCGAAATCCCGGAAATGGCGCGCGGCAAGGGTGTGCGCCTGCAGAAATACAAGGACGGCGGCGTGCTGGACCTTAAGACCTTCACGATTGCAGCGGGGCTGACCTGGCAGGATTCGGCCGACCGCACCTTCACCAAGTCGCGCGAGGAATTGGCCGAGTGGATCGGCGCTCGCGCAGCCGCCGGTCGCATGGTGCCGAAGGGTTTCCCGAGGACGGGCAAGTTCGGGTAGCGGGGCTCTCCCTTCTCCCCTATGCGAGAAGGTGTCACCGAAGGCGACGGACGAGGGTGTTCCAGGGAACACAGACGTCTCACACTCCGCTGGAACACCCCTTATCCGTCTCGGCGCTACGCGCCGATCCACCTTCTCCCACACGGGGAGGAGGCTAGGCGCAAACATGTGGACTATCGTCACGATTGCTGCACTATGATGGTGCATAAGCAACCATCGGAGCTGCAGGGGAGAACCGCCGCGTTGAAGCGGGCTGAGATCCAGAAACCAGGGCAGCGACTGTTCGGTCTGTCGGCGCCGCTGAGGGCTGCCGTCATCCCGCCGCTGTCGGCGGGATGACGGCAGCCC
>NZ_RZSN01000132.1:0-16903 GCF_003997315.1 Mesorhizobium sp. M1A.F.Ca.IN.020.04.1.1 | reverse complement strand
CCGAGATCCTCGATGATGAAGCGCTTGCCTGTCGCAAGGTAGGGCTGGCCGGAAAACACGTCATAGGCCGAGCGGAACGAGATGCGGCCGAAGAAGGGCCTGCCGATCTCACCGCTGTCGAGCAGGGCGCGGACTGCCTGGATCGGCGACTGCCAGCGGAAGTTCTCGTGCACCATCAGCGGCACGCCGGCGTCGGCGCAGGCCTTCACCATGACCTTGGCGTCGGCAAGCGTTGGCGCGAACGGCTTCTGGCAGATCACCGGGACACGGTTGGCAGCGGCGATCTCGACCAGTGGTCGATGGCTGCCGACGGTGGTGGCGATGTCGACGAAGTCCAGCGTCTCAGCGGCAAACATTTCGACCGCATCGCGGTAACGCCGCTCGATGCCGAACTCGTCGCCGACGATCCTGAGCCGCTCCGGATCGCGGTCGCAGATGGCGACGATCGAAGCGCCATCGATGTCGCGCCAGCCATGCATCTGGTTGACGGCGAAGAAGCCGCAGCCGATCAGCGCTCCGCGCAATGCCGCCATGGTCAGCCCACCTTCGCCATCTGCATCAACGTCACGCGGCTCTGCAGACGACGCTGCGCCTGGTCGACGACGACCGCGACGATGATGACGAGGCCCTTGATCACCATCTGCCAGAATGAGCTCACCCCCATCATCACCAGCCCGTCGGAGAGGATGCCGATGACGAAGGCGCCGACGATGGTACCGCCAATCGTGCCGCGGCCGCCCGACATCGACGTGCCGCCGAGCACGGCGGCAGCAATTGCATTCAACTCGAAGCTCTCGCCCGTCGCCGGATGCGACGCCATCAGCTCCGACGAGATGATGAGGCCGACTATCGCCGCGCAGAAGCCGGAGAACATGTAGACGAACATCTTCACCATGTTGACGCGCACGCCCGAGATCCGCGCCGCGCGCTCGTTGCCGCCGACCGCGAAGATATGGCGGCCGAGCGGCGTGTAACGCGCGAGATAGGCCGCGCCCAGCGCCACCACGACCAGGATCCAGATCGAGACCGGCAGGCCGAGCAGCTTGCCGGCGCCGAGATAGCCGAAACCGGTGGTGCCGAGCTCAGGTTTGCCGACGAGGTTGGGGAATGTGCGGCCGTCCGACGACAAAAGCGCAAAGCCGCGCGCGACATAGAGCGTGCCGAGCGTGGCGATGAAAGGCGCGACGTTCAGCCTGGTGATCAGCAAGCCGTTGACGGCGCCGATCAGTATGCCGACCACCAGCGTGATGAAGGCAATCTCGACGACGTTGAAATAGACGGTATAGCCGATCTGCAGATCGATGCCGTTGAGCACCAGATAGCCGGCGACCATGCCGCACAGGCCGACGATCGAGCCGACCGACAGGTCGATGCCGCCGGTGATGATGACGAAAGTCATCCCCATGGCCAGGAAGGCGTTGAGGGCCACATGCTTGGCCATCAGGATCAGATTGGCGGCCGAGAGGAAATTCGGCGCCGCGATCGAGAAGAACACCAGCACCGCAATCAGCGCGATGAAGGTGCGGAGCTTCATCAGCGTCAGCAGCACGGAACCGCTGGATGCGGATGGCGCGGCAGCCTTGGCTGGAATGTCGGTCATCGGGAGTCTCCATGCACGGGTCCGTGGCCAAGCGCCGAAGCGGCGACGATGGCCGCCTCCGTCGCCTCGGCGCGATCGAACATGCCCGTCAATTTTCCGTTGCTCATCACCGCGATCCGGTCAGACAGCGCCATCACCTCGTCGAGGTCGGAGGTGGCAAAGAGGATGCCCAGCCCATCGCGCGACAGCTTGCGCATGGTGCGGAAGACGTCGGCCTTGGCGCCGACATCGATGCCGCGGCTGGGCTCGTCCATCAAAAGCACTTTCGGCCCGGTGAGCAGCGCCTTGCCGATCACCACCTTCTGTTGGTTGCCGCCCGACAGCGACGACACTTCCTGCGCCGGATCGGCGACCTTGATCGCCAGCTCGCGAACCATCTGCGTGACCGCCTGCCGCTCGGCGCCGCCGCGGATATGGAACAGGCTGACGAAGCGCGACAGGCTGGCCATCGTCAGGTTGCTGGCGACGGAGAGGATCGACACGAGGCCCTCGCGCTGGCGGTCTTCCGGGATCAACGCCAGACCACGCTGGATGCGTCGCGTCGTGTCGCGCTCCTTGACCGGGTGTCCGTCGATGAAGATCCTGCCGCTCGCCTGGCCGTGGCGGCCCATGATGCAGTCGAACAACTCGCTGCGTCCGGCGCCCATCAAGCCGTAGATGCCGAGGATCTCGCCGGCGCGTAAGGAGAGCGACACATGGTCGACCGCAAGTCCGCCGGTGACGCGCGGCAGGCAGATCTCCTCGGCGCGGAATATTTCTTCGCCCGGTTGATGGCCGTCGGCCTTGGCGAAATCCTTGGCGTCCGAGCCGATCATCTGCCGTACGATCCACTGTGTATCAACGTTCTTCATCTCCTCCTGGCCGGTGATGCGGCCGTCGCGCAGCACGGTGATGTAATCGCCGATGCGGATCAGTTCTTCCAGCCGGTGCGAGATGTAGACGATGGCGACGCCACGCGCCTTGAGGTCGGCGATCACGTTGAACAGGATCTCGACTTCCGCCGCGCTCAGAGCCGAGGTCGGCTCGTCCATGATCAGGATGCGCGCGTCGAGCGAGACCGCCTTCGCGATCTCGACCAGCTGCTGCTGGCCGATGCGCAAATCCTCGACCAGCATGTCTGGCCTTATGCCGGCTTCGAGCTGTTCGAGGAATTCGGCGGCCCGCCGTTCCTGCTCCCTGTGGTCGATCTTGCGGAGGGCGTTGGTCAGCTCACGCGTGGCAAAGATGTTTTCGGCGACCGACAGATTGCCGAACAGGTTGAGCTCCTGGAACACCATGCCGATGCCGCGGCTGACGGCGTCGCCGGAGGACGAGAACGAAACTTCGTTGCCGTCGAGCAGGATGCGGCCGGCGGTCGGCCTTTCGACGCCGGCGATGATCTTCATCAGCGTCGACTTGCCGGCACCGTTCTCTCCGACCAGCACGTTGACCGCGCCTTTGCGCACCTCGAAATTCGCGTGCTTGACCGCCACCGTGCCGGCATAGACCTTGGAGATGTCCTCCAGCTTCAAGATGACGTCGTGACCGGGCGCGGGGCTCATGGCTTCGGCCCGATCTCGGCCTCCGCCGGTGTCACCAGCGGCAGGTCCTGGCCGCCCTCGATGGTGTAGGCGCCGAGCACCTTCGCGGTCCGGCCCTCCAGCCCGTCACGCGGCAGCTTGGACAGCACCGTCTTGCCGGCATAGGCATTGAAGGCTTTGCCGAACTGGGCGAAGTCGATCTGGTTGGTGAAGTCGTTGAACTGCACGAAATCCAGGCTGTCGCGAATGGCGGTTCCACGCATGGCCGGCCCGATCTGCACCCGCGCATCCGCCTTGCCGTCGCCGTCGACGTCGACGTCGACGGTGGCCGCGCGCGACTGCGTGTTGGCGGCAACGATCTTGCCTTCGACGCGCACCGCGAAGGTCCATGGCGAATTCGCCTGCTTCTTAGGATTGCCGTACTTTGCGCCGGCAGCGGCGGGATCGGTCTTCGCTAGCGCATGGACCTCGGCGAACGGTCCAGCCTTCTGCTGCAGGTAGGGGATGACCTTCGAGGCCCAGATTTCCTCGACCATTCTATCCGGATTGAAGGCCGAGCTGTTGGCGCTGTCGCCGCCCTGCGCCGACTGTGTCGGCAGGATCTTGCAGGCGCTGAGGCCGATGCCGGCGGTTATCGCGAGGATCAGCCAAGTCTGCCTGGTCGGACAAGTCGGCTTGGTCATGACAATCAAGGGCACCCGGAAAGTGAAATGGAGGCGAGGGGCGAACGTGCGTTCGCCCCTCGCAGTGTGCATCGCGCCGGCTCAGTTCTTGAGCGCGAAGGTCTCCAGCTTGGGAGCATTGTCGCCGTTGATGAGGACGCAGTCCATCAGCTGCTTTTCCTTCTCGGGCGACTTCTTGTTTTTGATGTACTCGTTGGCCTGCTCGACCGCCATCTGCGCCTGAGCGTAGGCCGGCTGCAGCACCGTCGCCTTGATGCCGCCGGAGGTGATGGAGTCGCGCACGTCATTCGAGCCGTCGAAGCCGACGACGATTACATCCTTGCGGCCGGCGGCGGCCAATGCCGCGTAGGCGCCCATCGCCATCGTGTCGTTGCCCGAAATAACGCCCTTGATGTCGGGGTTGGCCTGCAGGATCGATTCCATCTTGGAATAGGCTTCGGTCTGGCTCCAATTGGCCGACTGCTGCGCGACCATCTTCAGGTCCGGATAGTCGTCGATGACGTCGTGATAGCCCTTGGAGCGGATGCCGGCATTGGTGTCGGATTCCTTGCCGACCAGCTCGACGTAATTGCCCTTCTCGCCCATCAGCTTGACGAATTCCTGCGCGCCAAGCTGGGCGCCCTGGTAATTGTTGGAGACGATCTGCGCCACGGCGACACCGGTGGCGTTGATCTCGCGGTCGATCAGGAACGAGGGAACGCCGGCGTCCTTGGCCTTCTGCACGGCGGCGACGGTGGCGTCGGCGCCGGCATTGTCGAGGATGATGGCCTTGGCGCCGCGGCCGATCGCCGTGTCGATCAGTTCCGACTGCTTGTTGGCGTCGTCATCATGCACCAGCACCAAGGTGTCGTAGCCGAGCTCCTTGGCCTTGGCTTCGGCGCCCACCGCTTCCGCCTTGAAGAACGGATTGTCGTGCGAGGGCGTGATGATGGCAATCAGGTCCGCCGCATAAGCAGGCATCGCGGTGCCGAGTGCGAGCATGCCGGCGAAAGCCGCAAGCGTCATTCTTCGAGTAAGCTTCATGAAGTCCTCCCATTGAAAACCTGCCTCGGAGACCGAGGCCATTTGTCTGAATTCGTCCGGCGGTGCAGGCTGCGCCGCTCGGATTTTGAAAGCCTTTGGCTGCTTTCGCCCGAAGCGGGCCTGGCTGTCGCTCCCCGCCATCCTCCTTCGCTCGTCCAGCGATCCGAGCCTGAACAGCTAAAGCTAACTGGTATGATGAGTCAATCACTAATTAAGGTGATGTGTATATGATAAGCGGCGATCTCACGTGATACGCTGGATGCTGGCGGCAATCTCATCCGGCTCGAAGACGCGCTTCCAATCGTCACGCATCAGCACCGGCTTGCCGAATTCGATCGCCTTGTTGCAGGCGTCCGAGAACACGCCCTTGGTTTCGCCGAAAATGACGGCGCCGAGCACGTTCATGTGGCCGAGCAGGAAGTCGAGCGCCGCCTGCCGGTCGACGCCCCGCGCCACAACCTCATCGAGGGCTTCCTTCATGACGACGAGCAGCGACGCGCAGACAGTCTCAGAAAGACCAGGTTCGAGCAGGGCCATCTGCTCGACGGTCACGCGGTGCGAGCGCATCACCGGCGCCCAGATGATGCGGGCGATTTCCTCACCCTTGGCATAGTCCTCCTCCGGGCCCTGCATAAGGGCGCTGACGAAATGCTGCTTGGCCTTGACGCCGCCGAAGAAGTCCTTCTTGGCCGCCATGTCGGTTTCGTCGTTGAAGATCGGCGGATGGCAGGGATGCGTGACGAAGTAGGTAAGGTCGGGGCGCTTGGGCAGATGGCCGGCAAAAGGCGCCGCGGCGTCGAGCACGATCACCATCGTCCCCGGCGCCAGCTTGCTTTCGATGCTCGCCGCGACCTTGCCGATATGCGTGTCGGGAACCGCCAGGATCACGACTTCGGCGCCCGCGAGCGCCTCGTCGACGCTGAGCGTGTCGATGCCAAGACCGCTTTTCAGCCGCTCCTTGCCCGCCTCGCTGATCTCGACGTGACGGATCGCATAGGGGGAAGCGCGAAAATTGGTCGACAGCCGGTAGCCCATTTTGCCGCCCGCACCGAACAGCGCAATCGTTGTCATCTAACCTGCTCCTGATGTTCGAGACGACGGCCAATGGAGATCGTCACATTGTATACTGGTATAATCACTCTACCAAATTGGCAAGAGAAATCGCTGATTTGTCGCTCCCTCACTTCGGGTGGGCCGTTGCCGCGCTCGCTTCCGCGTCGGCCGTTGCATCATCGTCGCCGTCTGCAATTTCGACAAACGCGCGCCGCGCCTGCGCCTGACGTCCGGCCAGCGCCAGAACGAAGATGACGACAACGCCCTGCACGATGTCCTGCGCGCCCGGAGGAAGGCCGATGATCTGCATGGTGGTGACGATGAGGACGAGCAGGATGCTGGCGAAGAGTGTGCCGAGCGCGGTCGCCGAGCCGCCGAAGATCAGCGTTCCGCCAAGCACCACGGCGGCGATCGACTGCAGGAGATAGGGCTGGCCCATTTCGAGGAATGCGCCGCCGATATAGGCGCCGAGCAGCAGCCCGTCTAGCGAAGCCAGCACCGACGAGATGATGAAGGCCGACGCGATCACGCGCCCGTTGCGGATGCCGGCGAGCCGTGCCGCGGCGCGGTTCTGGCCGACCGCCGAGAGCAATTGCCCGAAGACGGTGTAGCGCAGCACGAAGGCAGTCGCCGCTACGCCGAGGATGGCGATGATCGCCATGATCGGCACGCCCGAAATGCGCCCGGTCGCCAGTTCCTTCAGCGCCGGGCTGACGGCGAAGCCCGGTATCGCCTTGTTCGACAGCAGCGTCGCCGTCGCCAACACATAGCCGGTCGCCAACGTCGCGATGATGGCCGGAATGCCGAGACCGACAACGAGCAGCGAATTGAGCGCCCCGACCGCAAGGCCGAGCAGGATGGCGGCGAGCACGCCGATGGCAAGGTTGGCGTCCTGGCCCTTGATGGTCAGCAGCGCGACGAAGGCACTGAGCGTGATCACGGAGGCGACCGACAGATCGATATTGCCGCGCCCGGTCGTCACCACGAACATCTGGCCGATGCCGACGACCGTCAGGAAGGATGCCGACAGAATGACGCCGGACAGGCTGGACAGGCTGAATCGGTTGGTGACGACGGACAGCACCAGCCACAAAATAAGCACGCCGATCGCCGACCAGATCCAACGGTTCCGTTGCGCCCAGATGCCGAAGCCGGCGAATGCGCTCATGGCTCGCTCCTGCGGTCGGCGGTCAGGCTGCGCAACGTCAGCAGCGCGATCAGGATCAACCCTTGCGTGGCGGCGTTGTAGTCGCTGCTGACGCTGAGCGTGCCGAGCAGCGCGCCGATGAGCGACAGCGTCACCGCACCGGCGACGGCGCCGATCGGCGAGATGGTGCCGCCGAGCAGCGAGCAGCCGCCCATCACCACGGCGGCAACGCTGAGCAAGGTATAGGAATTGCCGGAATTGATGTCGCTCGCCGTGTTGATGGCCGTCAGCGACAGGCCCGCGGCGCCTGCAAACAAGCCGGCGATTAGATAGCGCACCAGCGCGTAGCGCGTCGGCGACCATCCCGAGCGGATCATCGCCGCCGGATTGTTGCCGAAGCCACGCAACACCACGCCGAGCGGCAGCCGGTCGATGACGAGCACGATCAGAGCCACAGCGGCGATCAAGATGATCGACGTCGGCATAAATCCGATCGACCAGCCGAACAGCTTCGACAGCCACTCGGGACTGGCACCACCCGGCGTCGGCTGCAGAGCATAGCCGATGCCGACCCAGATGAAGGACGCGCCGAGCGTGACCACGATCGCCGGGATTTTGCGCGCCTGGATGATGCCGCCAAGCCCCGCATAGGCGGAAAGCGCTGCCACCAGCGCCAGCGCGCCGAGCCAGGGCTGGTCGTAGAGCAGCGTCGCGCTGAGCACGCTAACCAGGCCTGCGAAGGCGCCGACGCCGAGGTCGATCTCGCTGCCGCCGACGATGAACATCTGCGCTGCCGTCACCAGCACCAGCGACAGCGCCGGCATCAACAAAAGGTCGAGCCCGAAAGCCGAGGCGACCGCGGGATTGATCGCGATCATGATAGCGAGCACGGCGGCAAGCCCGATGAACGGCGCCGAATTGACCAGCCGGCGCCCGAGCCTCGCCATAGCGGTCCGGTCCTTCGCGGCGCTCGCCTGCCGGTCCGCCGATTGCTCGAAGGAGGCGCCGACGATCGCCTGCTCGGTGATCGCCTCGCCTGCCAGTTCCTCGACGATCCGCCCGCCGGAAAAGACCAGCACGCGGTCGCAGGCGAGCAGCTCGGCGTCTTCGGTCGTGTGCCAGATCAGCGCGCGGCCGCCGCGCGCGACCTCGTTGCCGAGCCGGTAGAAATCCTGCTTGGTGGCGATGTCGACGCCGCGCGTCGGATCGTCGAGCAGGATGACCGGCGTGTCGGCGACCAGTGCCCGCGCCACCAACGCCTTCTGCTGGTTGCCGCCGCTGAGCTCGGTGATGCTGGACTGAAAGCGCTTCTCGTCCAGCCGCAGGCGGCTTGCCGCACGTGAAGCGGTGTCTCGGTTGGCTCGGTCGGAAACGACAGCTAGCGCCGGGCGGCGGGCAAGCGCGCCGATGCTGATGTTGCCGAGCACGCTCCACAGCGGGAACACGCCTTCCTTCTGCCGGTCGCCGGCGATGAAGCCTGCCTCCGCCCCCCTGGAGACGCCCGCATGCTGCTTTCGGTCGGGCTTGAAGATCGCGTGCAGCAATTCCTTTTGCCCGCTGCCTTCGAGACCGGCAAGCCCGACGATCTCGCCGCGCACGATGTCGATGCCATGGCCGAGCTCGGCTGTCAGCGGCCCGGAGAGCCGCACCAGCACGTCCTGGGAGGATGCGCCCGCGACGGCGTGCTGGTGGACCGGGTCGGCATTGCCGCCCATCAATTGCACCAGCTTGCCGATCGAAGCGTCCGCGGCATGGCCCTGCCAAGCGGTGCGGCCGTTGCGCAGCACCACGACTTCGGTGGCGATGTCGATGATTTCCTGCAGCTTGTGACTGATGAAGATGAAGGCGAGCCCGGCTTTCGCCCGCTCGCGAATGAAGGCCCTGAGCTGCTTCGATCGGTCGAGATCAAGCGAGGATGTCGGCTCGTCGAGCACGATCAGGTTGACGCCCGGCGTCGCCGCAGCGCGCGCGATCTCCACCATCTGCCGTTCGGCGATGGTGAGGTGGCCGACCTCGGCGTCGGCGTCGATGCCGTTGCCGGGAAAGACGGCATCCAGCGCCGCGCGGGCACGGGCGCGGTAGAGCGCGCGCCAGCCCGGCCGGCTTGCGGAATCGCCCGGTGTTTCCAGGAAAAAGTTCTCGGCGACGGACAGGTTGGCGCAGAGCGACAGCTCCTGGTGCACCATGCGGATACCACGCCGCTGCGCTTCGCCGGTGTCGTAATCGGCGAAAGCCATTTCTCCACCGGCAAAGGAAATCGAGCCGAGCGTCGGCCACATTGCACCGCACAGGATGCGCATCAACGTCGATTTGCCGGCGCCATTGCCGCCGACCAGCCCGATCACGTCGCCGGCGCCGACCGAAAGATCGATCCCCGCGTTGGCGAGCGTCGGCCCGAAACTCTTGGTGATCCCGCTGAGCGCGACGACGGCTGGCCGGGCAGACGCAGCAGGCACCGCGGTTGCGGCGCTGTCCTGAGCGGCAACGGCAAGCTGGGACATTCGTCCTCCGGTTCTTCGCAAAGCGAGGATCGGGCGCGGCCGTAGGCGACGCCCGATCCCTGGACTGGTTGCCTTACTTGCTGAGCAGGTTCTGCTTGACCCAATCCAGCGAATAGCTCGGGCTGATGATTTGGCCGCCCGGCATCTTGGCGTAGTCCTTCAGGTTGCCGGCGTCGACGGTCGCCACCGGCATGATCATCAGCTTGGGCGCCTTGGCGCCCTTGAGCAGCGACAGGCCGAGCCAGAAGGCGGCGCCGCCGATACCGGGCGTGGTGTTCATCGATACGGTCTGGTAGCCGTTCTTGGCATTCTCCTCGGCCCACCATTTGACGAAGTCGGTGCCGCCGCCGCCTTCGATGACCGGCATCTTGTCCTTGTAGTCGCCGCCATACTGGACGAAGGCCTGGGCGATGCCGACATCGTCGCTACCGCCCTGGCCGAGCACGGCGTCGACGTGCGGCACCGAGGGCAACACGTTGGCGATCGCCGCTTGCGCCACCGAGGCCGTGGCCTGGCCGTAGACGGTCGCGACCACCTTGATATCCGGGTATTTCGCCAGCACCGACTGCTGCGCGTTGAACATGTCGTTGTCGGGCGCCGAACCCTTCACGCCGCGCACCTGGATGACGTTACCCTTGCCGCCGAGCATCTTGAACACGGCTTCCGCCTGGGCAGCCTTGTAACCCTTGAAGTCGAAATTGAGCTGGTAGTTGCAAGGCGCCGAAGCGACCGAGTCGAAAGAGATGACGATGATGCCGGCCTTGCAGGCCTTTTCGATGACACCGTTAACCGCGGTCTCCGAGGCGGCGTCGACGGCGAGCACGTCGACCTTCTTTAGGATCAGTTCGGCGATCTGGCTATTCTGCTGCGCGACCGAGCCGTCGCCGTTCATGACGATGTAGTCGGCGATCTGTCCAGCGGCCTTGGCCTCCTTGGCCGATGCCTCGAAAGCCTCCACCATCTGGTGACGCCAGGTATTGCCGTAATAGGCATTGGCCAGCGCGATGACCGGCGCGTCCGGAGACGCCATTGCCGGCAGCGCAGCAGCACTTGCCAGTGCGACGCCGGCGAGCGCCGCAACAATCGAAATTCTCATGTCATTCTCCTCCCAACGAAACGACTGGCTTGGCAGCCTCAGCATAGCGCCAGATGATCACGCTATGTCAGGTACACATTATACCAGCATACCAAATAGGCAAGCCAGTATTGAAGCCATCCGATGTGAAGAGGCCAAGCTCGACCGGTCGCACCAGGCGCGAGGCGCCCAGAACAGCCTTCAGCCGAGGTGACGAAGCGTATGGCGCGTCTGCTTCGCGGTCGATCCGATGCTCAGGAAGGGCCTGCCCGGGGCCGGCACCGTGCTCATCCAGAAGATCGCCGGAGCCGCCTCAGCGGCCAAGCTTCCGCGGCGAGATCGCCCGGTCCGCCGCACCCCCATCGGCACTAGGAGGCGTTTGCGCTCGGCACCTGGACCGTTCCGGCTACCGGCAAGCCATGGCTCGGCTCAAGCGGTCTTCATCGCGTTGCAGATTTCCTCCACCAGCATCGCCGCCGAGACAGCGCCGGGATCCGGATGGCCCAGCGAGCGTTCGCCGAGACGCGCGGCGCGGCCGACGGTTGCGATCATGTCGCGTGTCGCTTCCGCGCCTCGGCGGGCAGCAGCGGCTATGGCATCGGTTTTCTGGCCGCTGACCGCTACGTCAGCGGCGGGAGCCCAGGCATCGAGCATCGTCTTCTGGCCAGGTTCCGCCTTGCCGCGCTGGACAATGCCGTCGCGCATTGCCGCAATGACGGCCCGCAACTCGCCGCTCGGCATCGATGCCCGCGGACCAGCAGCCTTACCGGCGCGCAGCAGGGCGGTCGCGTAGAGTGGTCCGGAGGAGGCGCCGACCGCGTTGAGAAAACCTTTGGCGGCGGCATTGAACACATCCTGCAGCGTGCCCTCGGCGGCCTGGGCTGAATCGGCCGCGGCCTTCATGCCCTGTTCCATGGCGATGCCGTGGTCTGCGTCGCCGATGACCCCATCAAGCGCGCAGAGCCTGTCACGCTCGGCCGCCATCCGCGCCGAGAAAGCGTCGAAAAGGGCCTTCAAGTCCCCCGTCGTAAACTCCATTCGCTCAACTCCGAAACATGGCGCAGTCACAGGGATGGTCAATCATGCGCTGCAATTCGTCATCGAGATGCATAATGGTAATCGAGGCGCCGGCCATGTCGAGGGACGTGCAGTACGGGCCGACAAGCGTCTTATGGACGACCAGCCCGGCAGCCTTCAGGCGCTCCGCGATCCTGGCGTTCAGGATGTAGAGCTCCATTAGCGGCGTCGCGCCGAGCGAGTTGACCAGCACCGCGACACGATCGCCGGCCGGCGCCTTCATTTCCGCAAGGATGGCGTCCATGATTTCATCGGCGACATCGTTGGCCGAACGCAATGGCCCGCGCCGCACGCCCGGCTCGCCATGGATGCCCATGCCGATCTCCATCTCGCCGACAGGGAGATCGAAGCTTGGCTTTCGTGTCTGCGGCAGCGAACAGGACGACAGAGCCACGCCCATGGTGAAGGTGCGGTCGTTGGCGCGACGGGCGACCCGCTCCACCTCGTCCAGCGGCATCATCATGTCGGCGGCCGCGCCCGCGGCCTTGAAGATGAACACGTTGCCGGCCACGCCGCGGCGCTTTTGCCTTTGGTCGCGCGGCGCCGACGCGATGTCGTCTGTGGTCAGCACCGTGCGCGCCTCAATGCCCTCCATCTCCAGCAGCTCGGCGGCCATGTCGAAGTTCATCACGTCGCCGGCATAGTTGCCATACATGAACAGGACACCGGCGTCGCCACTCGCGGCCATCGCTGCGTCGACCGCCGGCTGGGGAGGGGGCGAGGCGAAGACGTTGCCGATGGCGGCGGCATCCGCCAGACCCTTGCCGACATAGCCCAGAAAGGTCGGCTCATGGCCTGAGCCGCCGCCGATGACCAGCGCCACCTTACCGGGTCGCGGACCATGTCTGGCGATGACCGCGCGTGGAGCGTTCTCGGGGCGCCAGAGATGGTCGGGATGCGCAGCTATGATGCCGGCCAGCATTTCGTCGACCGCCGCATTGCCGTCATTGATCAGCTTCTGCGTCACGCTCATTCGCATTTCCCTCCATCGCCCTCGGCCAAGAGACTAGAGCGTTTCGCGGTTGTGAGGAAACGGTCTTCTTCTGGTCCAGCCGAGGCCGCCAACGCGCAAGTGTCGAAAGGTCAGCGCGCGTTGTACTTGGCGTCGACCTGATCGATGGCGGCGACATTGCCGGCCGACCGCCCCTTTGGATCGAACGTCTCCTTCAGAAAGGCATCCGCGATCGACTTCGCCAGCTCGGGCCCGATTACCCGCGCGCCCATGGTGATGATCTGGGCGTTGTTCGACAGCGCGGCCCGCTCGGCCGAGTAGGTGTCATGGGTGAGTGCCGCACGAATGCCCGGCACCTTGTTGGCCGAGATGCAGACGCCGATCCCGGTGCCGCAGATCAGGATGGCGCGGTCATATTTGCCGGCCAGCAGGTCGCTCGCCACCCGGTCCGACAGATTGGCGTAGAACGGGTCGGGACCGGCCTCGGTGCGCGACACTTCCGACACCTCGTGCCTATCCTTCAGGTGATCGGCGAGGATTTTTGCCAGGCCTTCGCCAGCGCTGTCGCCTGCTACCGCGAGCTTCATGATCGTCTCCTTCAGAGTTTGGCGGCGCATCTGGACAGGATGTCGAGATAGCCTTCGACAGCCCATGCGGCGCGTCCGATGAACAACCCGTCGATATGCGGGCATGCGATGAGTTCGGCGCAATTGTCGGGGTTGACCGAACCGCCATAGAGGCAAGGGACGCGGCGACCGAGCACCTCTTGAACAGCCGCGGTGATCTCCGCCTGGCGGGCCTCGGCATAGTCCGAGGTCGCCGGAATGCCGTTGACGCCGATGGCCCAGACCGGCTCGTAGGCGAACAGGATCGGCGCGCCCTTCTGCGCAGCCGAAAGCTTCGACAAAGCGCCGCGCACCTGCCGGTCGAGGACGTCGCGGGCGCGGCCGGCCTCGCGCTCGGCAAACGTCTCGCCGATGCAGATCAGCGGAATGAGGCCGTGGCGCACAGCGGCTTCGGTCTTGAGGCCGACGGTTTCGTCGGTCTCGCCAAAGTGCTCGCGGCGCTCGGAATGGCCAAGCTCGACGATATCGAGGTCACAATCCTTCAGCATCAGCGGCGAAATCTCGCCCGTCCACGCGCCGTCATCGGCCCAATGCATGTTCTGGGCTCCGACCTTGACCGACGTATCCTTCAGCATCGCCTTGACCTCTCGCGCCGCCGTGAAGGGCGGGATGATGAAGCGCTGGATGCGCGGATCGCCTTGCGGGTCGGCAAGCAGGCCACCGGCGAAGGCGCGCGCCTCGCCACGCGTCTTGTTCATCTTCCAACTCGTGCCGATCCAGACGTGCTTGGACTGTGTCATGCGGTGGTCATTCCGTTTCGCTCACGAGCGCCCTGGCGGTCGACTCGTCGGTGATGAGCCCCTTCAGCCGCGCGCTTTTGAGCACCGCGCGGACCGCCTCGACCTTTGTCGGACCGCCGGCGATCGCGATGATGCGGCTATCCGCCGACCCGTCCAGATCGACGGCGAGCGTGCGCGCGGTGAGCGTCGTTTCCAGCACCCGGCCGCGCGCATCGAAAAAGTGGCCGAGCATTTCGCCGACGCCACCGACGGCGGTGATCTCGGCAATCTCGCGCGGCTCGATCATGCCGGTCGCCACGAGCTGGGCGCCCGCATCCGCCGTGCCGATGCCGACGAATTTCAGCGTAGCCCGGTTCGACATCTCGAAGATTTCCCGCACGCCGCGCTGCGCCAGCAGCACTTCGCGGTCTTCCGCGGAATTGGCAAAAAAGGGCACCGGCATGACGTAGGCCTGCGCGCCGGTCTTTTCGGCCAGTCGATGCATGACGTCGTGCGGATTGGCGGCGTAATTGCGCGTCAGGCCGCCGAGCAGCGAGACGAAGCGGACGCCGGCTGCCTCGAAGCGCGGCAGCTGATGCACCGCGGCGGCCAACGTGCGGCCATGGCCGATACCGATGACCCTGTCCTCGCCGCGCTCCATCTCGCGACGCAGGAAACCGGCGCCCGCAAGCCCCAGCGCCCGCAACGGAAGGTCATCCTCGCCCAGATCCGGCGCGACCTCGCAGAAGTCCAACCCGAAGCGATCGCAGAGCTGGTTCTCCAGCAATGCGCATTCGACGACCTCGCCGTCGATCGAGACCTTGACCGCGCCGTCGGCGACAGCCCGGGCGATCAGCCGATGCGCCTTGACCGACGGCAACCCCAGTCGCTTCGCCACCTCGGCCTGGGTAAGCCCGCCGGCGTAGTGCAACCAGGCGGCACGGATCGCGAGCGACCCTTCGGGATCCAGTTGACCTGGGCGTTTCGGCATCTGCAGTCCTTGATCGTGCGTTTGGGCCATTCTCAGCCGACTCAGACATTCAGGCTTTGCACGCCCGTGTCGATATGGGGAGCCCAGAAGGCTATGCTTTCGGCAATCTGCGGGATGACCTGCCGATCGTCCGGCTCGCGCTCCTTGAAACTCAGCTCCAGGCAGATCTCGTTGTCGGCGGCGCCACCTTCGGCGAAAGCCTTCATCAGCGGTTCGGGATGAATGCGGCCCCTGGCGTTGAACGCCGCGGTGAAGGGTCGGTGCCCCCCCTTGTCCATGAGGCTTTGCTTGATGTGGATGATCGGCGACAGCTTCGGCGCCGCGCGAGCCCAGGCATAGGGATCGTAGTCATCCGGATTGGCGCTGGTCACGTCGCCATGGTCGATGTCGACCATCATCCACATCGGCACGGCCATGTCGGCTTTGGTCAGCCTGTCCTGCAGCTTCAGGCAGTCGGCGATCGTGTGGCCGAACTCGCGCCCGATGCTCATCGGCTCCCAGAAAACGTAACGCAACCCGGCTGCCTTGGCGTGCTCGGCCACCTCCGCCCAGCAGTCGACCGCGATCCGGATCAGCGCCTCGCGCCGGGCCGGGTCGTCATAGTCCTTGAAGGTGAAGATGGCGAACTGGGTGCCGATGGAGACGCCGCCGAGATCGGCGGTGATGTCGGCGAAGGTCTTGAACCAGTCGACATAGTAGCGGCGCACATCGCTGTCTGGATGGCCGAAATGGTTGAGCCGGCCATAGGGGCCGGTCATGCCGCTCGTGACGCGCACGCCGGTGCGCCGCAAGGCCGCGACCATCTTCCGGGTCAGGCGCCGGATCACCGGCGCCGGCCAGCTCGGATTGATGAACTCGTGCGTCAGCTGCAGGTCGCGCAGCCTGAGGTCGCGCGCGACGGTCTCGATGAGGTCGTCCGGATCGGCGAAGCGGTTGACCAGCGGGTTGGTGTTCAGGGAAAGCGTCAGCGCCATCACGCAGCCTCGGCAAGGCGCTCGGCCTCGAACCACATGGCGAAGGCGTGCCGTTCGGCTTCGGTGAGATGCAAATGGTGCTTGGTGCGCCGAAGCAGGATGTCGTCGGGCGTGCGCGCCCATTCCCTGGCGACGAGATAGCGCACCTCCGCCTCGTAGAGCAGGCCGCCGTGATGACGGCCAAGGCCGTCGAGGCCGGCCGCGTCCTTGACGAGGTCCCGCGTGCGCGCGCCGTAGAGCCGGCCATAGTGATGGACGAGATCGCGCGGCATCCACGGATAGGCCTCGCGCAAGCCATTGGCGAAGGTCTCGTAGTCGGCATTGGGGATTTCGCCGCCGGGCAGCGGCGCGGTCTCGGTCCAGTCCCCGCCCATCTTCGGGAAAATAGGCTTCAGCCGGTGCATGCCGCGCTCGGCCAGTTCGCGGAACGTGGTGATCTTGCCGCCGAAGACGTTGAGCAGCGGCGCGCCGCCGCTCTCGTCGAGGTCGAAGACATAGTCGCGCGTCACCGCGGACGGGTTGCCCTTGCCGTCGTCGAACAGCGGCCGCACGCCGGAGAAGGAGTAGAGCACGTCCTGGCGCCGCAGCTTCTCCTTGAAGTAGCGGTTCACCGCCGCAAGCAGGTAGTCGATCTCGGCCTCGTCAGCCCTGACGTCCTCGGCGCGGCCGTCATAGGCAATGTCGGTGGTTCCGATCAGCGCCCTGTCCCCCTCATAGGGGTTGATGAAGATGACGCGCTTGTCGTGGTTCTGTACCAGATAGGCATTGGCGCCCTGCCAGAATTTCGGCACGATGATGTGGCTGCCTTTGACCAGGCGCACATTGCGCGACGAGTTCGATCCCGCGACACGGCCAATGACGTCCGAAACCCAGGGGCCGGCGGCATTGACGAGGCAGCGGGCGCGGAAGAGCCGCGTTTCGCCGGTCATCGCGTTTTTCGTCGTTACCGTCCAGGCGCCGTT
>NZ_RZSN01000131.1:0-17199 GCF_003997315.1 Mesorhizobium sp. M1A.F.Ca.IN.020.04.1.1 | reverse complement strand
AAGCCGTGCGCGGCGATGTGGCCGTCGGCCAGGCCGTCGGCCACATCGCCGCGCACGGCTTCGACCTCAAGGTCGTGGCGACGACGCGCAGCCTGCGCCCGGCGAGCCAGCCCTTGGCGCGCAGGTCGCGATCCATGATGCGGAAGCGCCTGAGCAGCGCCAGCGCCGTGAACACCACATGTTCGGCCACCGAGCGGGCATTGACGGCCGGCACGTTCGCCACCAGCACGCCGGCGGCGGTGGCCGCCTCGACCGGGATCATGTCCAGTCCCGCGCCATGGCGGATCGCGGCGCGCAACAGGGACGCGCCTGCGAACAGCTCCGGCGGCAGCGGCGCTCGGACGATGACGATGTCGGCGTCTTTCGCCTCGGCAGCCAGCGTTTTTGCATCGAGCGCGGAGGCGACGACCAGCCGGCCGGCTCCCGCCAGCATGCTTGTCGCGCGCGGATGTAGCGGGTGCGTCGACAGGATCTTGCGCATGAAGCTCAGGCCCTTTCGAGCGCCGCGCTTTTCGGCTCGGTCCAGCGACCTTCGATGATCCCCTTCCAGTAGCTCTCGGCCCCTTGCAGGTGCGCACTCATCAGCGCCTGGGCGAGGTTGCCGTCGCGGCGCAACAGCGCCTCGTAGATCTGGATGTGTTCGGCATGCGAGCGCATGCTGCGCTCCAGATCGTTGAAATAGATCGGCAGGCGCTGCTCGCCCATCAGGTAATAGACGCTGCAGATGTTGTGAAAGACGCCGTTCTTGGTCGCTCGCACGATTTCGAGGTGGAACTCGCGGTCTTCCTTGGCGAGGCCTTCGCCGGCGGCGATGCGCTCCTCGGAAGCCTTCAGGATCTCGCGCAGCCGCTCGAAATTCTCCTCGGTGGCGCGTGAGCAGGCAAGCTCGGCCGCCTTGATCTCGTGGATCTTGCGCAGCTCGACGGTCTCGTAGATCTGCACCGGATCCAGCGGCAGGCCCGCGCGGGCGAAAAGCGCTAACGCTTCCACGCTCGCCTGCTTGGTATCGATATAGATGCCGGACTTGGCGCGGCGCTCGACGATGCGCATCGCTTCGAGGATGGCAAGCGCCTCGCGGATCTGGCCGCGGCTGACGGCGAAATGCTCCGCCAGCTCGCGCTCCGACGGCGTGCGGCCCGACTCCTTGTCCGAGTTGGAGAACAGATAGGCGGCGAGTTCCGCAAGAAGGTTCTTTTCTTTCATCGTCAAATGCGTAGCGCGTGCGCCTCCAGGAATCGCTCCGAAACGGTGAAACCCAATCCGGGCTTTTCAGGGATCGCGATCATACCGTCCTTTGCTTCGACAGTCTCCTCGACGAGATCGTGGATCATCGGATTGGCGCCCAGCGAATACTCGACGATGAAGGTCGCGGGGGAAGCCGCGCAGACATGCAGTCCAGCGAAGAAGCAGGGCGCGCCGGCCCACAGATGCGGCGCGAAGCGCAGGTTGAAGGCGCTGGCGATGGTGCCGATCTTCATCGCCTCGCTGATGCCGCCGCAGAAGGCGGGATCAGGCTGGAAGATGTCGGCCGATTTCAGCACGGCCAGATCGCGAAAGGCATAGCGGGTCGCCTCGCTCTCGCCGGTGGCGATCGGGGTAGAACCGGACGCGCGCACCTCGGCCATACCGTGCTTGTCGTCGGCGATCACCGGCTCCTCGAACCAAGCCAGATCGAGATCAGCGGTGAGGCTGATGAAGCGCTTGGCCTCGGCGACGGTGTAGGTGCCGTGCGCGTCCACCATCAGTTCGACGTCAGGACCGATCGCTTCCCTGGCGGCGCGGACGCGCGCGGCCGAGATATGCGGGGCGCCGTCCATGGCGCCGATGCGCATCTTCAGCGCCTTGAAACCGCCTTTGGCGATATAGGATTTGAGCTGGTCGCCGATGGTATCGGCTGGCGCCCAGCCGCCCGAGGCATAGGCTTGCATGCGCTCGACCTTGCGGCCGCCGAGCAGCCGCCAGACCGGCTGCCCCAGCGACTTGCCGAGGATGTCCCAAAGCGCGATGTCGACCGCGCTGATCGCCGCCACGCTCATGCCGCGCCGCGCCAGCTGGGGCATGGCATGGCCGGCATGGGCCGCCGTGTGGTGTCGCACGCCGTTGTAGAGCATCTCCCAGATGATACCGATATCGGCCGGATCGCGGCCGATGAGCTGCGGCGCAATCTCGTGGTTCAGCATGTGGACCAGCGCGCCATAGCTGCCGGCGCTGCCGGCGGCGTTCTTGCCCTCGCCCCAGCCGACCAGGCCGTCGTCGGTCTCGACGCGCAGGATGGCGGCGTCGAACGTCGTCACCTGACCGAAGTCGCTGCGATGCTGCTTTGCGACTTCGATCGGTATACGAACCCACCAGGCCTGGACGCTTCTTATACGCATCTTGATCCCCGGACCCGCCGCCCGGCGAGGACGGTAGGGCTAAGCTCCAATCGGACCGGTCTACTTGATCAGCGGCAGCAGCGTTTCGGCGGTGATGCGCATCTGATCGGTGTAGAACTTCTCGGTGAGCACGCTGGAGCCGTGATCCTGGATGAATTTGAGCTGCTCGGGCGAGATGTCGACCGGGTTGCGCTCCACCATCTCCGGATAAGGGGCGGCCGGCGTGCGGTCGACCGGCGCGACGAACTCGTTGGTCAGCGCGCCGTCATAGCCGATCTCCTTCAGCGTGCCGACGATCTTCGGCCAGTCGATCTGGCCGAGACCCGCGGCAAAGCGGTTGTTGTCGGCGACATGGAAGTCGTAGAGGCGCTTGCCGACCTGGCGGATGGCGTCATAGACGTTAAATTCCTCCATATGGATGTGGTAGGCGTCGAGGCAGACGCCGCATTCCGGGCTCACCGCATCCGCGAGCGCGAGCGCCTGGGCACCACGATTGAAGAGGTAGGTCTCGAAGCGGTTGAGCGGCTCGACGGCGATCTTGACGCCGACCTTCTTGGCATGCGCGAAGCATTCGCGCGTGGCGTCCACCACCCAGCCCCACTCTTCCGCCTCGGTGCCGTCGGGCACCACCTTGCCGACGGTGGCGGGAACCAGCGTGATGATCTCGCCGTCAAGCTCGCTCACCATGGTCAGCACGTCCTTGACATATTGTACCGATCGCTCGCGCTGGCCCTGGTTCTTGGCAGCAAGGTTGCGTTCGCCCAGCATCAGCGTCACCGAACCCCAGCAACGTATGCCGTGCTCCTTCAGGAGCGCGCGCGTTTCCTTGGTCTTGTACTGCTCGGGCTCGCCGGAAATCTCGATCGACTCATAGCCGAACTTCTTGATGCGCTTCAGCGTCACCTCCAGCGGCTCCGCCCGCATCCAGTTGTGCGTCGAAAGATGCATGGTCTATCCTTCCCAGAATTCGCCTGTCACGTTTTTCGCGACGTTCTCCACCGAGCCCGTCGTATGATCTCCTCCCCACGGCGTTCCAGTGTTTTTCTCGAAACTGGTTCGACCAATTGGGCCTGACAGAACCTCTACAGCAAATTCACAGTAACGGCAAGGAGACCACCTATTGGGCTCAACTCATCAGTCAATGCTTTGATTTGAATAGATTAAGATACCTTTCGGCAATCGTGCGGATCGCATTCCAGCTGTTTCTGGCCGCTTGACCAAACAGCCGTATTTGGTAATACCAGAATGCCGCTGCTTGTCGGCGCCGAGACGAACGGTCGAAGAGGCTAGCCCTCGCTTCAATCGGCGCTATGCTTGGTCCATGAGAACGAGAGAGGAAGGATGCCGATGCCGACGACGATGAAGGGTCCCGGCCTGTTTCTGGCGCAGTTCGCGGGCGACGCCGCGCCGTTCAATTCGCTGGCTTCAATCACCAAATGGGCGGCCGGGCTCGGCTACAAGGGCGTACAGATCCCGACCTGGGACGGACGCCTGTTCGACCTGAAAAAGGCGGCGTCATCGAAAACCTATTGCGACGAGGTCAAGGGCATCTGCACTGAAGCCGGCGTCGAGATTACCGAACTGTCGACGCACCTGCAGGGGCAGTTGGTGGCGGTGCATCCGGCTTACGACGCGGAGTTCGACGGGTTTGCGCCACCCGAGGTGCACAACAATCCGAAGGCCCGGCAGAAATGGGCGGTCGAGCAGATGGAATTCGGCGCCAAAGCATCGAAGAATCTCGGCCTCAAGGCGTCGGTAAGCTTCAGCGGCGCGCTCGCCTTCCCGTACCTCTATCCGTGGCCACAGCGGCCGCCTGGGCTGATCGAGGAGGCGTTTGCCGAGCTTGGCAAGCGCTGGAAGCCGATCCTCGACGTCTATGATGAGAACGGCGTCGATATCGGCTACGAGATCCATCCAGGCGAGGACGTGTTCGACGGCGCGACCTTCGAGATGTTTCTCGACGCGGTCGGCGGCCACAAGCGCTGCAACATCAATTACGACCCGTCGCACTTCCTGTTGCAGCAGCTCGACTATCTCGAGTTCATCGACATCTACCACGAGCGGATCAAGGCCTTCCACGTCAAGGATGCCGAGTTCAACCCGACGGGGCGGCAAGGCGTCTATTCGGGCTATCAGGGCTGGGTGAACCGTGCCGGGCGTTTCCGTTCACTCGGCGACGGGCAGGTCGATTTCAGCGGCATCTTCTCCAAGCTCACCCAGTACAACTACGGTTCCTGGGCGGTGCTGGAATGGGAATGCTGCCTCAAGCATCCCGAGGACGGCGCGGCCGAAGGCGCACCCTTCATCCAGCATCATATCATCCGGGTCACCGAAAGGGCCTTTGATGATTTCGCCGGCGGCACCAGCGACAAGAAGCTGCTGCGCGCGATGATGGGGATTTAGCACCTTTATCCTCCCCTCGAGGGGAGAGTGGCCCAAAGGGCCGGGCTGGGTCGGTTTATGCCGAGATCCACGCCCGGCGACCCCACCCGATCCGCTGTGCGGATCGACCTCCCCTCAAGGGGGAGCTAACCAACATGAGGGAGAACGAAAGCATGGTCGGCGCATCGAAATCGGAAACGGGAGGCGGCCCGATCCGCTACGGCATGGTCGGCGGCGGGCAGGGCGCTTTCATCGGCGCGGTGCACCGGATTGCGGCGCGCATGGACAACGACTTCGTGCTGGTGGCCGGCGCGCTGTCGTCGGACCCGGCGCGCGCGAAGGCCTCGGCCGAAGAACTCGGGCTCGATCCGTCACGCAGCTACGGCTCCTATGCCGAGATGGCCAAGGCCGAAGCCAAACGCCCGGACGGCATCGAGGCAGTGGCGATCGTCACGCCCAACAATGTGCATGTGCCGGCGGCCAAAGCCTTCCTGGAGGCGGGTATCCACGTCATCTGCGACAAGCCGCTCGCGACCTCGCTCGCCGAGGCGAAGAAGCTTGCCGCGCTGGTCGAGAAGGCTGGAAAGGTGTTCGTGCTCACCCACAACTACACCGCCTATCCGATGGTGCGGCAGGCGCGCGAGATGGTGGCCAAGGGCATGCTCGGCGACATCCGCATCGTGCAGTCGGAATATCCGCAGGACTGGCTGACCGAAGACCTCGCCGCGACCGGCCAGAAGCAGGCCTCATGGCGCTCCGACCCCAAGCAGGCCGGCGCCGGCGGCGCGCTCGGCGACATCGGCACGCACGCCTACAACCTCGCCCGCTTCGTCTCGGGGCTGGAGCTCGATTCGCTTTCGGCCGATCTCGACGCCTTCGTGCCGGGACGCCAGCTCGACGACAACGTCAATGTGCTGTTGCGCTTCAAGCCGGTCGGCAACAAGCATCCGGCCAAGGGCATGATCTGGGCGAGCCAGGTGGCGCCCGGCCACGAGAACGGGCTGAAGCTGCGCATCTACGGCTCGAAGGGCGGGCTCGAATGGGTGCAGGCCGACCCGAACTATCTCTGGTACACGCCCTTCGGCCAGCCGAAGCAGTTGCTGACCCGGGCGGGCGCCGGTGCGATGCCGGTAGCGGCGCGCGTCAGCCGCGTGCCCTCCGGCCATCCGGAGGGCTATCTCGAAGGCTTCGCCAATATCTACCAGGAAGCGGCCCGCGCCATCCGCGCGGCCCGAAAAAAGGGCGGCAAGCTTGCCAAGGATGTCGCCTTCCCGACGATCGCGGACGGCGTCGAAGGCATGGCCTTCATCGAGGCGTGCGTGAAGTCGTCGAAGAAGAACGGGGCGTGGACGAGGCTATAGGGGCGGGCGCCGGCGCGGGCCGGATGAGGGGGAGTGCGTGCGGCCCGCTAGCGCAAGTGGTTGGCCGCCAGAGGAGGGGTGTCGATGAAAATCGGCATGTGCATGTTCTTGTGGACGACGAGCGTCTCGAAAAAGCACGAGGCGCTGCTGAAAGATATCAAGGGGACCGGTTTCGACGGCGTCGAGATACCGGTCTTCGCGGGCGAACCGGATGACTACAAGAAGCTGGGCGAGATGCTCGATCGCATCGGACTGGAGCGCACCGCGGTCTCGGCGATGGGCGACCCGGCGATGAACCTGATCTCGCCCGACGCCGCAACGCGCAGGGCCGGCATCGAATACATGAAATGGGCGATCGACTGCAGCGCGGCGCTCGGCGCGGACAGGCTGAGCGGGCCGCTGCATTCTACGCTTGGCGCCTTTTCCGGCAGCGGGCCGACAGCGGCCGAGAAGAAGCGCTCAGTCACCTCGCAGCGGGCCATTGGCGATCATGCCGGCAAGAGGGGCGTCACCATCGGGCTTGAGGCGCTGAACCGCTTCGAGTGCTATCTGGTCAACACGATGGACGACCTGTCCGAGCATGTCGACGCGATCGACCGGCCGCACATCAAGGCGATGTACGACACTTTTCACGCCAATATCGAGGAGGCCGATCCGATCGGCGCCTATACCCGCAACCGCAAAAATGTCGTCCATATCCATATTTCGGAGAACGACCGCGGCGTGCCGGGGCGCGGCCACGTCCCCTGGAAGGAAACTTTCGCGGCGATCCGCAAGAGCGGCTATGACGATTGGCTTACGATCGAGTCGTTCGGCCGATCACTGAAGGATCTGGCAGCTGCGACCAAGGTGTGGCGGGATTTCGCAGAGAGCCCGGAGGCAGTTTATCGCGAAGGGTATCGGCATATCAGAGATGGGTGGAAGGCTGCCGCTTAAACGCCCTCTCCATTCGTTATCCACGGGCGGAGCGGGAGCGAAGCGGACGCCGAGACCCGAGGACCCATTCCGTGACGTCGACGCTCCGCCACGATGCAATTCTGCACCGGCTGCATTCTACGGCTTAGGGAACGGCATTACTGTGTTCATGCGAAGGCTGTTTTTGTCTCGAATGATGGCATTGAGGACGACCAGGAGCTTCCTTGCAACGGCGATGATGGCCAGTTCTTGGACCCTGAGCGGGCTGCGAGGTTTGCGGCATCGAGACGATCGGTCTTGGCGCGCCGTCTTGTCGACTTCGCATAGTGGTGGGTGTGTGCCGGGTTGTGCGGCGAGAACGGCACGCCGGACTTGGCCAGCGCATGGCGCAACAACCGCTCATGGACGCCAGTCGCCTCCGACTAGCCTTCGACGTCGTCATCAAGGGCGACAACCCCTGAGGTCGTCATCGACGGGCGGGTCGGGCCTCCCTATCCGACCTCGATAACCGCTTTGATCAACCCGGATTTTTCGTGCGCCCAGCGCGCTAGATCGCGCGGCGTATCGGCAAGGGTGGTGCGGTGGGTGACGAGTTTCTCCAGCGGCACGGCGCCGTTGCGGATCGAGGCGGCGACATGGTCGAAGTCTGCTCTGAGCGCATTACGGCTGCCGACCAGCGTCATCTCGCGCTTGTGAAACTCGGGATCGGAGAAGGTGATGTCGTCCTTGACGACGCTGACCAAAACAAGCGCTCCGCCATGCGCGACATGGGTGAAGGCGGACTGCACCGACTGCGTGTTGCCGGTGGCGTCGAACACAAGGTCGAAGCCTTCGCCGCCGGACGCCTGCCGCACCAGATCGGCTGCCTGTGCTTTCGAGCCGTCGAGCGCGGCAAAGCCGAGCTCGCTTTCGGCGAAACCGAGCCGTTCGGTGCTCATGTCGAGCAGGCTGACATCGAGGCCGGCAATGCGGGCGAACAGTGCCGTGCCAAGGCCGATCGGACCGGCGCCGATGACCAGCGTGCGCTGGCCGGGCGCACTCAGCGAGCGCCGCACGGCGTGTGCGCCGATGGCCAGGAATTCGACGGCGGCGGCATCGGCCAGCGATAGGCCATTTGCCGGATAAAGGTTTTGCGCCGGCACCAGGATCTCGTCGCACATGGCGCCGTCGCGATGGACGCCAAGCACCTCGATCTGCACGCAGCAGTTCGGCTTGCCGTGCCGGCAGGCAACGCATTTGCCGCAGGCGAGATAGGGGTTGATGATCACCGGCTCGCCGATGGCAAGCTCGACGCCTTCACCTCGCTCGACGACTGTGCCCGAGACCTCGTGGCCCATGATGCGCGGATAGGCGAGGAACGGGTGCTTGCCTTCGAAGATGTGATAGTCGGTGCCGCAGATGCCGACATGGCTGACTGCGATGCGCGCCCAGCCGGGCGGCGGCGCGCCGGGTTCGGCGCGGTCTTCGAGAACAAGGTCGCCAGGCGAGCGGCAGACGACGGCTTTCATGCGCTGATCCAGTATTAGAAGGGGGCGTCGGCCCCGCTCGACCGGGGCCGGCGCGTCATTTCAGGAACGATTATTTGCCGCGACGGCGCAGGCCGTCGAAGTAGACGATGACGATGATCAGCAGGCCCGTGATGACGCGCTGCCAGAAGGTGTTGACGTTGAGCAGGTTGGCGCCGTTGTTGATCGTCGAAAGAATGAAGGAGCCGATCAGCGGCCCGTGCACCGAGCCGATGGCGCCGAACAGCGAGGTGCCGCCGATCACCGACGAGGCGATAGCCTGCAGCTCATAAGTGTCGCCCTGGGTCGGGTTGCCGATGCCGATGCGCGAGGCAAGCAGCACACCCACGAAAGCCGCGAGCAGGCCGGACAGGATATAGGCCATGAAGATGGTGCGCGGCACGTTCACGCCGGAAAGGCGCGCGGCCTCCGCATTGGAGCCGACCGAGAATAAATAGCGGCCCCAGCGCGTGTGGTGCAGGAACACGTAGGACGGTATGGCGACCAGGATCACCATCCAGAACAGATAGGGGATGCCGAGCAGCGAGCCGCGCGAGAAGGCCTGGAACGGGTCGCTGTTGATCGAGATCGAATTGCCGTTGGTCATCAAGAGGCCGATGCCGCGCAGCGACGTCATCGTGGCCAGGGTGATGATGAAGGGCGGCAGGCCCATCTTGACGATGCCGAAGCCGTGGAACAGGCCGATGGCGACGCCGGCGAGCAAGGTAATGAGCACAGCCGCCCAGATCGGCCAGCCGGCATTGATCAGAAGCGCCACGATGACGGTGGTGAAGCCGACCACGGCACCGACCGAGAGGTCGATGCCGCCGGTGATGATGACGAAGGTCTGGCCGACCGCGAGGATGGCGATCAGCGAACCCTGACGCAAAAGATTGGTGATGTTGAGCGTCGTGGCGAAGGAGGGTGTGGCGACCGCCAGCACGATCCACATCAAAAGCAACAAGCCGAGCAGCGTCAGCCCGAACAGGGCGTTGTAATTGCGCTTCGGCTTTTCGGCGGGGATCGCCTCGGTGCTCATTTTTGTCCTCCCGTCTTTTCTTGTTTCTCGGCCAGCGCTTGGCCCAAAATGTCCTCATGGCTGGCGGTGCGGAAGCCATGCGTGGCGACCAGCTTGCCGCGGCGGAACACATGCAGCGTGTCGGCGAGCTCGTAGACTTCCGGCAGGTAGGACGAGATCAGGATGATGCCGGCGCCCTTGGACAGAAGCGTCGAGAACAGCCGGTAAATCTCGGCCTTGGTGCCGACATCGACGCCGACCGTCGGCTCGTCGAAGATGAACAGCTTGGCGCCATGCGCCAGCCATTTGCCGATGACGATCTTCTGCTGGTTGCCGCCCGACAGGCTGGAGGCCAGCGCGTGGCGGGTCGGCGTCTTGATCCTGAGATCGGCTATCTGGCGATCGGCCTCGGCCTTCTCGCGCGAGCCTGAGATCAGAAGATTGCTCGAGATGCGCTTGTAGATCGGCAGGTTGAGATTCGTGCCGACCGGCAGGTTGAGGCAAAGGCCTTGGTCGCGGCGGCTTTCGGGGGCGAGGGCCATGCCGAGCCTTATCGCGTCATGCTCGGAGTTGACTTGCACCTCCTTGCCTTGCCACAGGATCTGACCGGCCGACTTCCTGTGGCGGCCGTAAAGCGTGGTGACGAACTCGCTGCGGCCGGCTCCGATCAAGCCGTAAAGTCCGACGATCTCGCCCGCGCGGACAGTCACCGAGATGTTCTCGAAACCCTTGCCGGAGAGATTCCGCGTCTCGACGATCGTCGCGCCCGGCGTGAAATGCTCCTTGTGGTAGATCTGCTCGATCGAGCGGTTGATCATCAGCTTGACCAGTTCCGGCTCGCTGGTCTCGGCTATGTTGCGGGTGCCGACGAGCGTGCCGTCGCGCAGCACCGAAACGCGATCGGCAAGCTCGAACACCTCCTCCATGCGGTGGCTGATATAGATGATGGTGACGCCTTCGCCCTTTAGCCGGCGGATCAGCTTGAACAACTGGTCGGCCTCCTTGCGGGTCAAGTAGGCGGTCGGCTCGTCGAAGATGAGGAACTTTGTCCCGCGTACCGTGGCGCGGGCGGCGGCGATCAGCTGCTGCTGGCCGATGGTGAGGTCGCCGAGCATAACATGCGCGGGCAGGTCGAAGCCGAGCCCATCGATGATCTTCTGCGCTTCCTTCACCATGGCGCGCTGCTGCAACAGACCGAAGCGGGAATTCTCCTCGCCGAGGAACATGTTGGCGGCGACGGTGAGGTGGCGGCAAAGCACGACCTCCTGGTGGACGGCATTGATGCCGAGCGCCATCGCCTCGTGCGGCGTGGACAGCGCCTCGGGTTTACCTTCCCAGACGACTTCGCCGGAGGTGCGCGGCATGACGCCGGTTAAAAGCTTTATCAGCGTCGATTTGCCGGCGCCGTTCTCGCCGACGATGGCGTGGATCTCGCCCGACTTGAAGGCAAGGTCCACCGGCTTCAGCGCATGCGTGCCGGGATAGCGCTTTTCCAGGCCTTTCAACTCGAGGATGGTCCTGCCCGGTTTCAGCGTGGGGGGCGGGTGCAGTTCCTGCGCCGTCGACGTCATGACAATCCTCCCAGATTGATCCAACCGTTGGATACGCAGCGATGCGTCTGGCGCGCATCTAGAAGGCAGAGCCTAAAGCAAGCCGGCGGATTTCCAAGCTGTCCGCCGCGATGTTTCCGGGGCGGCGAAGCCCCGGAAACGAATGTCGCGAAGATCAGTTGAGCTTCGGGTTGAGCAGCGCGTCGATCTTCGGATCCTTCATGTTGTCCTTGGTGACGAGATTGGCGCCGGTGTCGACATTGGCCTCGACCTTCTCGCCCTTCGAGGCGGCTAAGGCGGTCTTGATGCCGTCGTAGCCCATCCGGTACGGATCCTGGACGACGAGGCCGGAGATGACGCCGTCGTTGAGGAACTTGATCAGCTTCTCGTCGCTATCGAAACCGATCAGCGCCACCTTGCCGGCGAGGTTGTTCTCGGCGATCGCCTGGCCAACGCCCTGCGCCATGATCAGGTTCGAGGCGAAGATGCCCTTGAGGTCCGGATTGGCGGTGATCAGGTCGGTCGCGATGTTGAGGCCGGTGGTGGCCTGACCGTCGGCATATTTGTCGGCGACCAGTTCGAGGCCGGGATATTTCGCCTTGAGCTGTTCCTTGAACCCTTGCGCGCGCTGCTCGAGCGAGCCGGCGCCGGGCAGCGCGGTGATCAGCGCAACCTTGCCCTCGACCTTGCCGCCATTGGCGGCGCCGATCGCGGCGGCGAGACCGTCAGCCGCGACACGGCCGCCCTGGACGTTGTCGGTGGTGAGGAAAGAGGTGAAGGCCTTGGATTCGGCGCTGGAATCGATGCCGATGACCTTGACCTTGGTCGCCGCCTCGTCGATCGGCTTGCCGAGCGCCTTGGCTTCGGTCGGCGCGATCACGATCGCGGCCGGATTGCCGGCCACGGCGTTCTCGAGGATCGAGATCTGACCGTTGACGTCGGTTTCGGCCTGGGCGCCGAGTTCCGGCACGTTGATGCCGAGATCCTGGCCGGCCTTGCGGGCGCCGGCCAGCACGATTTGCCAGTAGAACGAAGTCGTGTCCTTGACGATGATCGGGATGGTCACGTCTGCCGCCGAGACGGGTGCCGGATGCATCGCACCGGCGAGCATTGAGGCGGCGGCTACAGCCACGAAGGCGCGGCGGTTGAGAAGGCTGGTTACGAATTTCATTAGGTTCCTCCCTAAAGTCGCCCGGTGAAGGTTCGGAAGCTCCACTTGGATAGGCGCGAGCCAAACAGAACTTTATCAATAAAAAACATTTGCCGGATTTTGATAGTGCATTGCCCGGATCGATGCAAGCGGTGTCTCATGCCGTTTTCGTGACGAGTGGCAGCTGATCGGTCTGCCGGGTCCTCCGCATCTCAGCCAAGCTGCTGGACGATCGTATAAGGATCGTATTTGGCAAATTCCGCCGCCGCCACCTTGATATCCAGCAGTTCGAGATTGCGCGTCAGATTCGCGGGCTTGGCGGTGCCGGTCAGCACCGAGGCAACGACAGGCTCGTGCAGAGGGAATTGGAACGCGGCAGCGGCCAGCGGATAGCCACCTCCGATGGCGATGCGCTCCATTGCGCTGACGCGGTCGAGAACATCCTTGCTCGCCGGCAGATAATCGAAATGCGCGCCATGCACCGGTCCCGTCGCCAATATGCCCGAGTTGAAGACGCCGCCGATGATCAGCGAGGTCCGCCGCTCGCGGCAAAGCGGCAGCAGGTCGGCCTCGGCGCTGCGATCAAGCAGCGAATAGCGGCTGGCGAGCAGGATGCAGTCGAGCGGCGCGCGGCGAAGCACGTCAAGGCAGATCTGGACCTCGTTGACGCCAAGACCGTAGGCGGAAATCGTGCCGGACGATTTCAGCTCCTCCAGCGCCTTCAGCCCGCCGTCCATCAGCTGACGGAAATGCAGCTTCGTCTTCTCGACGCCATGCGTGTAGACGCCGATGTCGTGGACGAACAGGATGTCGATCTTGTTGAGGCCGAGCCGCGCGTAGGAAAAATCCACCGAGCGCATGATGCCGTCATAGGAATAGTCGTAATCGAGCGCGAAGGGCAGCGGGTCGACATAGGAGTGATCGGGAACCTGGTCCTCCGGCACCGGCCGGAACAGGCGGCCGACCTTGGTCGAGAGCACATAGGAGGAGCGCGGCTTCTCACGCAGGAAATCGCCTGTGCGCCGCTCCGACAGGCCGAAGCCGTAGAAGGGCGCGGTGTCGAAGTAACGCAGCCCGCCGTCCCAGGCCGCTTGCAGCGTTTCCATTGCGGGCTCGCGCGGACAGGCGCGATAAAGGCCGCCGATGGCGGCGCCGCCGAAGCTGACTTCGGTGACTTCGAGCGCGGTCGCGCCGATCCGGCGTTTGTTCATCAAAGCCTCCCTTTGCCGTTCGACCGGCGGTCGTTTCGACTATCTAGAGCGTCGCGCCGAGATGCCAGGGCACGAACTCGTTGTCGCCGTAGCCGAACGCCTCGCTCTTGGTCTTGCGTCCGGACGCCGTCTCGATGATCAGCTCGAAGATCTCGCGGCCCATGCCGGCGATCGTCTTCTCGCCGGAAGCGATGACACCGCAATTGACGTCCATGTCCTCTTCCATCTGGTGGTACATGGTCGAGTTCGTGGCGACCTTGATCGACGGCGTCGGACGGCAGCCGAAGCAGGAGCCGCGGCCGGTGGTGAAGACGATGACATTGGCGCCGCCGGCCACCTGGCCGGTGGCCGAGACCGGATCGTAGCCGGGCGTGTCCATGAACACCAAGCCGCTGCCGCTGACCTTCTCGGCGTAACCGAAGACGCCGTTGAGCGGCGTCTGACCGCCCTTGGCAACAGCACCCAGCGATTTCTCCAGGATCGTGGTCAGGCCGCCGCGCTTGTTGCCCGGCGAGGGATTGTTGTCGATCGAGGCGCCGTGCTTGGCTGTATGGTCCTCCCACCATTTCACAAAGCCGTCGAGCTTGGCTGCGATCTCGGGCGAGGCGGCGCGATAGGCAAGCAGATGCTCGGCGCCGTAGATCTCGGTCGTCTCGGACAGGATGCCGATGCCGCCGCAGCCGGCCAGAATATCGACCGCCGCCCCCAGCGCCGGATTGGCGGTGATGCCGGACATGCCGTCCGAGCCGCCGCATTGCAGGCCGACTACGATCTCGCTGACCGGGATCGGTTCGCGCTGCAACTGGCCGACCTCCTCGGCGATCTCGGCCAGCACGCCCATCGCCCGCTCGACGGATTTGCGCGAGCCGCCGGCCTCCTGGATGTTGAAGTGCCGCTTTCCCGCCGCGACGCCCTTTTGGCCATAAAGGGTGAGCTGGTTGACCTCGCAGCCCAGACCGACCATCAGCACGCCGCCGAAATTCGGGTGGCGAGCATAGCCGGCCAGCGTGCGGTGCAGCACCATCATGCCGTCGCCGGTTGCGCTCATGCCGCAGCCCTGGCCGTGGACGATGGGCACGAAACCGTCGATGCCGGGATATTTCGGCAAAAGCGTGCGATTGGCCTCGTCGGCGATCGCATGGCAGACGGTGGACGAGCAATTGACGCTGGCGATGATGCCGATGAAGTTGCGCGTTCCGGCGCGACCATCGGCGCGGCGATAGCCCATGAAGGTGCGCTTGCGGTCCGCTTCGGTGGCGTGCTCGGCCTCGCTCGGCGGCACCACCGGCAAGCGGCCGCTCTCGAACACCAGATTGTGCGAGTGGACGTGCTCGCCCGGCGCGATGGCTTGAGTGGCGCGGCCGATCGCCTGCGCATATTTAACCACCGCTTCGCCCGCCGCGATCGGCTTGATCGCCACCTTGTGCCCTGGGTCGATCGCCGCCACCGCGACCGCGCCGCCGGGCAGCGCCGCACCGATCTCGATGCGGCCATTGGCGACCGCGACATTGTCGGCGGGGGAAAGAAGGATGGTGCTTGCGGCGTTCACGGGCGGCTGTCCTGGGTAAACCTGGGAGTGTGGGCGGATTGACATGCGCCCGTTTGAGGGTAATGTCTTTTATCGTGAAAAAACATTTTTGCGTCAATTGTTTTTTCATCGCGCGCCGCGCGCCGTTGAGTGCATGGCCGCCCGTTTGGTAAAGCCGGCGAAATTCGTTCCGCATTTCGGAGGCTTGCGCTAGGAACACCGATCATATTGCGCTTCCGGCCGGCTGCCGCAAGCGTTGGGGATACGGGGCATGTCGAAGAGCAACAACGTCTACAAGGACGCCTTCAACCGCGGACTGCGGCTGCTCGACGAAACCAGGAGCCTGCCGTCCGAGCCCGAACTCGGAACGCTGCTCGGCGTCAGCCGCACCACGGTGCGCAGCATTCTTTCGCGCATGGAAGAAACCGGGCTTATCGCCTGGAACAAGCGCAACAAAACGGTGCTGCGGGCGCCGAAGGCGGAAGATTTCTTCCCCGAGGAAGAGACCGACTCGCTGGCCGAGATCATCGAGCGCTCCTTCATGCGCCGGCTGCTCGCCGGCGGCGCGGAAGCGGGCATGCAGATCAACGAGCTCGAGCTGGCGCGCGAGATCGGCGTCGGCACAACCAGCGTGCGCGAATTCCTGATCCGCTTCTCGCGCTTCGGTTTGATCGAGAAGCGGCGCAACAGCCACTGGGTGCTCAAGGGCTTCACCCGCGCCTTTGCGCTGGAGCTCACCGAGATTCGCGAGATGTTCGAGCTGCGCTCGGCGGCTGCTTTCGTCGCGCTGCCGCAGGAAAGCGCGGTCTGGGCCGATCTCGACCGGCTGGAGATCGAACATCGCCAACTGGCGAGCGAGATCGCGACGCGCTTTAACGAATTCTCCGAGCTCGATGAGCGCTTCCACCGGCTGATCCACCGCGCCTCGCACAACCGCTTCATCGTCGATTTCTACGATGTGATCGCGATGATCTTCCACTACCACTACCAATGGAACAAGGCGCAGGAACGCGAGCGCAACGAGGTCGCAGTCCAGGAGCATCTGGCCTATATCGCGGCGCTGAAATCGCGCGATCCCGCCAAGGTGGACGCCGCCTGCCGCAAGCACCTGAAGTCGGCGCGCCAGACGCTGTTGAGCTCAATTCCGGAAGGGCGGCAGGTGCAGCCCGCCTGATCAGGCGCGTCGCGCCGCGTTGCCGCAGCCCGGTTTTGACGATTTTCCGGCCGCCGCCCCCATGCTAGGCTCGGTGGAATTGCTGGAAAGAGGCAGGTCATTTGGATATCCGGCTGAGACGATGGAGCATGCCGGCTGCGTTCGTCGCGGCGCTGCTGCTGTTGCTTCAGTCGGCGCTTGGCGCCTTCGCCTTTGGCGCTCCTTCGCAGCTTGATGCCTTCGGCAACGTCATCTGCACCCATGACGGGGCGGTCAAGCTTCCGGGCGGCGATCCGCACCGGCAGCATATGCCGGCTTGCTGCTTGGCTGGCTGCAGCCTGGTTTCGCCGGCGCATCTGCCGCCGCCGGATACCCGTGCGCCCGTCAGGGTGCTGGTGTTCGACGCGGTCGCTTTCCCGCCTTTGGCCTTCCGGCATCTCGATTTTGCCCGCGACCGCTCTCCGGCCAATCCGCGCGCGCCGCCGGCCGCAGTCTGACAAAAACCCGCGAAACCTTTCGCAGGCGCATTCATCCAAGATCAGACTGCTCGCGGCCGGATCACGGCGCGATCTCATACTCATGGAGCAACCATGTCCAATCTTCTTCCCGCCGCGCGAGCGCAAGCTCGTCCGCGCGGTTTCGAACGGCTCGGCCTTGCCGTGTTCGCTCTTCTTCTGTTCGCATGCGTTCCCGGCGCCCAGGCGCATGAATTCAAGGCCGGTGACCTGGAAGTCGGGCACCCGTGGTCGCGCGCAACGCCGCCCGGCGCCAAGGTGGCCGGCGGCTATTTCACCGTCACCAACAAGGGCGGCTCGCCCGACCGGCTGCTGTCGATTTCCTCCGACATCTCCGACAAGGCCGAATTGCATGAGATGAGTGTCAAGGACGGCGTCATGACTATGCGGCCGGTGAGCGGCGGGCTCGTGATCCCGGCCGGCGGCAAGGTCGCACTGAAGCCGGGTGGCTATCACCTGATGTTCATCGGCCTGAAGCGACAGCCCAAGCAGGGCGAGAAATTCCCTGCCACGCTGACCTTCGAGAAGGCCGGCAG